>CAYWOW010000032.1:0-26855 GCA_964459005.1 uncultured Acetobacteraceae bacterium | reverse complement strand
TAACGAATAAAAGTCTTTTGGTTCTTTTCTTCAGAAAAGAACACCCTTTTCTTAGTCTGGCCAGATTGGGTTGCTCCAGGCGCGTTTGCCGCTGGCGTCCATGACGACCACGCGGACGTAGCCGCCGGGCCGGAATTTTTTCAGCGGCAGGCGGGCGGAGCGGAGGCCGTCGCCGAAGACGGCGGCCTCCGCCGAGCCGCGGCCGAGGGCCACGATCGTGGTGGCGGGGCTGCATTCCACCACGACCTCGTCGCGGCTGACGGTTAGGGCGTGGATTTCGGGACCCTGGGTGGAATAGTAGCGGCCGGCCTTGAGTGCCTCGACGAGGGCCTCGGGCTCGCGGCTCGTGGCCTTCACCATGACCCAGCCGCCGAAGCCGTCGGCGAACTTGAAATGGGCGTCGTCGACGGCGCAGGCGAGCAGGCGGCGGCCGCGCGCCAGCAACGCGTCGAGCATCCACCAGCCGTCGCCGCGATCGGTCTTCACCGCGCTGGTGTGGTTGTAGACTTCCACCGCATGGGCCGCCGTTATGCTGTCGGCGTCGGCCATGGTCAGGCCGTTCCACGACGGATGGGCGATCGCGACGAAGGCGCCCGCGGCGGCGCAGCGCGCGGCCAGAGCCGGACCGGTTTGGTCGGGTGGGGTGGGAGCGAAATCGGGGGGCAGGCCGACCGCGAGGATGTGCCACAGCTCGCCCAGTTCGGTCGCGCCCGTGTGCACCTCGGCGCCCAGGATGGTGGTGAAGCGGTTAGTGCGGAACGGCCGGGTGTCGGTGACGGGAAAACCGTAGCGGGCCATGAAATGGTCGGTCAGGGCGAGGAAATCGTAACCCGCGTCGCGGTAGAGCGCGCACACCATCGCCGGATCGTGCGCCCCGTCCGAACGGGTCGAGTGGGTGTGCAGATTGCCCTTGAAGAACCGGCCGGGGCCGGCGAACGGGTCGAGCATGCGGGTCTCCGACGTGTTGGCGGCGCGCAGCATGGCATGCGGCGGGGCGGGACTGAATTGACGGTTCGGTGGCGGCAGGCCCGCGCGGCCGCTTGATCTGGCAGCGGGCGGGCCTCTACGGTCACGGCGAAAACACCGGAGGAGGTTTCGCCATGCTGACCCGCAGCGCATTCCTGCGCGGCTCCCTCGCCGGGGCGGCCGGTCTGGCCCTGTTCCCCGGGCTCGCGCGCGCCGCCTCGGGCGAGGGCGGCGTGGCCGACGGGCGGGTGCTGGTCAACACCGCGTTCGGGCCGATGTGGCTGACCAAGGCGGGCGGCAAGGTCGTCGGCGTGGTGCCGCTGGCCCAGGATTGCAGCCCGAACAAGCTGCTCGAGGCGATGCCGGACCGGCTGTACAACCGGGCGCGCGTGCAGGCGCCGATGGTGCGCGCCGACTTCCTGCGCCACCGCGAAAAGAGCGACCGCAGCCAGCGCGGCACCCACGATTTCGTCGAAGTGAGCTGGGACGACGCGGCCAAGCTGGTCACCGACGAAATCAGGCGGGTCAAGGAAACCTACGGCAACGCCTCGCTGCACAAGGGCAAGAGCTCGTGGGGCAGCAACCATGCCCACCTGCACCGCACCGACCCGATGCTGCAGCGGTTCTTCAACGGGTACGGCGGCGCATCCACGTATTTCGGCAGCTACAGCAGCGAGGCGATATCGCAGATCCTGCCGGCGGTGGCCTGGGGCAACATCTCCTCGGCGAGCGACTGGCCGGTGATCCGGGCCAACGCGAAGTTGATCGTGATCTGGGGCGCCAACCCGCTGGTCACCAGCCGGGTGCTGTCGGCGCGCTACAACACCAGGGCGTGGCTGGACCTGAAGGGGACGCCGGTCGAGACGATCTCGATCGACCCGATCCGCAACGAGACCGCGCGCGAGCTGGGTTCGCGCTGGGTGCCGGTGCGGCCGAATACCGACGTCGCGCTGGCGCTCGGCATGATGCACACGCTGCTGAGCGAGAAGCTCTACGACGCCAAATTCATCGCCGACTACACGGCGGGGTTCGCCGAATTCGCCAAATATCTGACCGGGGAAGCCGACCAGACCGCGAAGACGCCGGCCTGGGCGGAAGGGATCACCGGGGTGCCGGCGGCCACCATCCAGGAACTCGCGCGCAAGATGGCGGCGAGCCGGACGACCATCGTCAGCGGCTGGTCGATCCAGCGCCAGCACCATGGCGAACAGGGGCCGTGGGCGCTGGTGGTGCTGGCGGCGATGCTGGGCCAGCTCGGGCTGCCCGGGGGCGGGCTGAGCTTCGGGCTGCATTACGCCGACGGCGGCATGCCGGCGCCGGCCATGCCGGTGGTGAGCGGCATCAGCGCGGGGCCGGACCTGGTCAACCGCACCATCCCGATCGCCACCCTGTCCGATGCCTGGATGAACCCGGGCAAGACCATCGAATACAAGGGGCGTACGATCACCTACCCCGACATCCGGCTGGTCTATATCGCCGGCGGCAACCAGTTCACCCACCACCAGGACACCAACCGGCTCATCAAGGCTTTCCGGACGCCGGAGACGGTGATCGTGCAGGAGCCCTGGTGGACGCCCACCGCGCGCTTCGCCGATATCGTGCTGCCCGCGGCCAGCGACCTCGAGCGCGACGATGTCGGCCAGGTGCTGAACATGATCCTGGCCGCGCACGCGGCGGTGGCGCCGCTTTACAAGTCGCGGCTCGACTATGACATCCTGACCGAATTCGCCGACCGGCTCGGCTTTAAGCAGAAGTTCACCGAGGGGCGCGACGTGCTGGGCTGGGTGCGGTTTTTCTACGAGACCGCGCGGGGGCAATCGAAGGTGGTCGCGATGCCCGACTTCGACACTTTTTGGAACGGCGAGGGCATCGTCGAGTTCCCGATGGGCAAGGGCACCAACGTCGATCTCGCGGATTTCCGCGCCGACCCGCTGCTGAACCCGCTGGGCACGGCAACCGGCAGGATCGAGATCGTCTCCAGCTCCGTAGGCAAGCTGAACTATGCGGACTGTCCGGCCCACCCGACCTGGCTGGAGCCGGTGGAGTGGCGGGGCAGCGCGGCGGCGGAAAAGTATCCGCTGCAACTGCTGTCCGCGCACGCGATGTACCGCCTGCATTCGCAGATGGACAACACGGTGGCGCACGACTGGTACAAGGTTGGCGGGCGCGAGCCGGTGCTGATCAACCCGGTGGACGCGGCGGCGCGGGGGATCGCCTCGGGCGACGTCGTGCGGCTGTTCAACGACCGCGGCCAGACGCTCGCCGGCGCGCAGGTGACGGCGGATATCGCGGCCGGCGCGATCTGCCTGCGCGAGGGGTCGTGGTACGATCCGGCGACCCCGGGGGTTTTGGGCGCGCTCGACAAGCAGGGCTCGGTGAACACGCTGACGCTGGATACGCCGCTCAGCTCGCGCTACGCGCAGGCGACGATCGCCGAGACGGCGCTGGCGCAGGTGGAGAAATATTCTCAGGCGGCGCCGGCGGTGACTGCGTACGACCAGCCGGGATGAGCCTGCGAGGAACCGATGCTCCGCACCCTGCTGTGGCTGCTGCTCGCGCTGCCCGCCGCCGCCCAGGGTCCGGCGCCGCCAGTGCTCGACCTGGCCGGCCTGCCGCCAATGGGGGCGAACGGCCGGCAGGTCTATGAGCAGCAATTCCTGCTGGGCAACCTGCCGCGCGCCTTCGCCGTCGCCCCTGACGGGGCATACGGCGGCCGGTGGGGCGACCCTACCGCCGAGAAAGCGCGCGCCGGCGCGCTGAAGAACTGTGCCGACAAGGGCGGCACCGGATGCACCCTCTACGCCGAGGACCTCGATGTGGTCTGGCCCGGCCGGCCCAAGGTCGCGCGCGCCGCCCCGCCCGGTCCCCTGTTCGCCGGCGACGGCTGGGGCTTCGTGCCGGACGAGCGCTATTTCTGGCGCGGACCCGCCGCCGCGCGCGGCGTGGTGGTGTTTTCCCATGGCTACGGCGGCAGCGGCAGCCCGGTCGACGAGTTCGATATGCAGCCGCCGCCCTACATCCGCGCCTTCAACAACGCCGGCTTCGACGTGGTGCGCTTCGCGCGCCACTACATGGTCGACTACCGCGGCGACGAAATGGGCCGGCACTTGCGCGAGGGACTGCGCGAGATGCGCCGGCTCGGCTGGAAAACCGTGGTCGCCACCGGCCAGTCCCGCGGCGCCTGGAACAGCCTGCAAGCGCTCGACACGCCCGATATCGCCGATGCCGTCATCGCCATCTCGCCGGCCCAGAACGGCACCAATTCCGACGCGCAGGTCATGATGGGCAATCCGGCGCTGTGGAGCATCACCGGCGATGCCCGCGCCCCCCGCACCCGCGTCGCCTTCGTGCAGTTCACCGGCGACCCGTTCTACACCGCCGGCGACCGGCGCGTGTCGATCATCCGCCGGCTGCAGGACCGGGTGGCGGCGCTGCTGATCATCGACCGGCCCGACGGCTTCAAGGGCCACGCCGCCGCCAATACCGCGGCCTTCGCCGAGCGCTTCGGCGCCTGCCTGCTGCGGTTCGCCACCGCGCCGAACCCGCCGGCGGGGTGCTGAGGCGCTTGCACAACGGGGGGCGGCGGCGTTACCTGCCGGCCACAAACCGGCCTGGAGTGCCTCGATCATGCGCGTGAAGGACGTCAAGAAGGTCGTGCTCGCCTATTCGGGCGGGCTCGACACCAGCGTCATCCTGAAATGGCTGCAAACCACCTACCGCTGCGAGGTGGTGACCTTCACCGCCGACCTCGGCCAGGGCGCGGAGCTGGAGCCGGCCCGCAAGAAGGCCGAGATGCTGGGGGTGAAGGAAATCTTCATCGACGACCTGCGCGAGACCTTCGTGCGCGATTTCGTCTTCCCGATGTTCCGCGCCAATACGCTGTACGAGGGCCAGTACCTGCTGGGCACCTCGATCGCCCGCCCGCTGATCGCGCAGCGCCAGATCGAGATCGCCGAGCAGGTCGGCGCCGACACGGTGGCCCACGGCGCCACCGGCAAGGGCAACGACCAGGTGCGCTTCGAGCTCAGCTATTACGCGCTCAAGCCGGACATCAAGATCATCTCGCCGTGGCGGGAATGGGAGCTGACCAGCCGCACCCGGCTGATCCAGTTCGCCGAGCAGCACCAGATCCCGATCGCCAAGGACAAGCGCGGCGAGGCGCCGTTCTCGGTCGACGCCAACCTGCTGCACTCCTCCAGCGAGGGGAAGATCCTCGAGGACCCGGCGGTGGAGGCCGACGAGATGGTCTACCAGCGCACCATCCGGCCCGAGGACGCGCCGGACAAGGCCACCGTCATCAGCGTCGATTTCGAGCATGGCGACGCGACGGCGATCGACGGCGTGAAGTTGACGCCGGCCGCGCTGCTGACGCGGCTGAACGAACTCGGCCACGCCAACGGCATCGGCCGGATCGACCTGGTGGAAAACCGCTTCGTCGGCATGAAGAGCCGCGGCGTCTATGAAACCCCGGGCGGCACCATCCTGCTGGCGGCCCATCGCAGCATGGAGACGATCACGCTCGACCGCGAGGCGGGGCACCTCAAGGACAGCCTGATGCCGCGCTACGCCGAGATGATCTATAATGGCTTCTGGTTCAGCCCGGAGCGGCGGTGCCTGCAGGCGCTGATCGACGCCAGTCAGAAATCCGTCACCGGCCGGGTGCGGCTGAAGCTGTATAAGGGGAATGTGAGCTGCATCGGACGGGAGAGCCCGAACAGCCTGTATTCCATGAAACACGTGACGTTCGAGGACGACCACGGCGCCTACGACCAGTTCGACGCCGAGGGCTTCATCAAGCTGAACGCGCTCCGTCTTCGCTTGGGTGCGATGGCCGGGCGCAAGGGAGGGAGTCTGTAGCCATGACGATTTCGATGTATCAGGCCTCGGTGCCGCTGTTCCGCACCCTGCTCGGCGCGCTTTCGGGCGTGCTGGACAAGGGCGCGGCATTCGCTGAGGCGAAGAAGTTCGACCCGTCCGTGCTGGTCAACGCACGGCTGGCGCCCGACATGTTCCACCTGGCCCGCCAGGTGGCGGTCGCCACCAGCCATTCGGCGGCCTGCGCCGCGCGGCTCGCCGGCCTCGAGCCGCCGACCTGGCCCGACACGGACACGACCTTCGAGGGGATGAAGGACCGCATTGCCAAGACCATCGCCTATCTCGACGGCATCAAGCCCGCCCAGATCGATGGCAGCGACGAGAAGCAGATCATCCTGAAGATGGGCGCCAATGAGATGACGCTCACCGGCCAGCGCTACCTGATCGGCTTCGAGATCCCCAACGTCATCTTCCACTGCACGGCCGCCTATACCATCCTGCGCCACAACGGCGTGGATGTCGGCAAGCGGGACTTCCTCGGCGCGTTCTGACCGGAAGATCCGGGTGGCCGGGGGCGGCGCTCCCGGCCTTCCCCGCGAGGACCCATGACCGCCACCGCGGCCTTCCTGCTCGCTTTCCCGGCGCTGTTTTCCATCGTCAACCCGATCGGCGCGGCGCTGATCTTCAACGAGGTCACCGCGGGCTACGACCATGCCGAGCGGGCCTGGCTGTCGGTGCGGGTGTCGCTGTATTCGTTGGCGGTGATCCTGGGGGCGCTGTGGGGCGGCGCCTATGTGCTGAATTTCTTCGGCATCTCGCTGGGCGCGCTGCGCATCGCCGGCGGCGCGGTGGTGGCGCTGCGCGCCTGGGACCTGCTGAACGCGCCGGAAGTGCATGAGGCGCGCAAGACCGAGCAGGCCGAGTCACGCTCCGGGCGGGCGCAGGACGTGGCGTTCTTCCCCCTCACCATGCCGTTCACCGCCGGACCGGGGACGATGTCGGTCGCCGTGACGCTCGGCGCCGAACGGCCGGCGAGCGGGCTCGGGCTGCTAGGCTTTTTCCTGGGCGCGACCGCCGCCGCGGTGGCGGTCGCGCTGTCCGTGTGGGTGGCCTATCGCTCCGCCGAGCGGATCGGCGGATGGATGGGCGAAACCGGCCGGCGCACCTTCAGCCGGCTGATGGCGTTCCTGCTGCTCTGCATCGGCGTGCAGATCGCGCTGACCGGGATACTGGACGTGGTGGAGTCCGTGCGCACGCCGCTGGGGTGACGAGCGGCGCTCAGCGCCCCCGGCTGACCGTGTAGTCCGCCACCCCGAGCAGGCAAGTCCTGATCGGGCCGTCCGGGAAAATCGCCAGGCTGCGCTTCGCCTCGGCAGCCGAGCTTGCGGCGCGGTCGAGGGTGGCGGCGATCGCCTGGTGGCGGGCGATCAGCGCCATGGCGTGGGCCAGATCGTCCGCGGTCTGCTCGCTGTCCTCGATGGTGCGCTGCCAGAACGCGCGCTCGTCGGCGTCGCCGGCGTTGTAGGCGACCAGCACGGGCAGGGTGATCTTGCCCTCGCGGAAATCGTCGCCGACCGTCTTGCCCAGCCGGGCCTGGTCGGCCGCGTAGTCCAGCGCGTCATCGACCAGTTGGAAGGCGATGCCGATGTTGGTGCCGTAGTCCGCCAGCGCCGTCTCCTGCGCCAGCGGGCGGCCGGCCACCACGGCGCCGATCCGGCAGGCCGCGGCGAACAGGGCGGCGGTCTTGCCGCGGATCACCTCGAGATAGCGCGCCTCGGTGGTGCCGAGGTCGTTCTGGGTGACCAGTTGCAGCACCTCGCCCTCGGCGATGGTGGCGGCGGCGCGGGCGAGGATGTCGAGCACCTTCAGCGAACCGTCGGCCACCATGAGCTGGAAGGCGCGGGCGAACAGGAAGTCGCCGACCAGCACGCTGGCCTTGTTGCCGAACACGGCGTTGGCGCTGGCGAGGCCCCGGCGCAGCGCGCTCTCGTCCACCACGTCGTCGTGCAGCAGGGTGGCGGTGTGGATGAATTCCACGCAGGCCGCCAGGTCCACGTGGCGCTGGCCGCCCCGGTAGCCGCACAGGCGCGCGCAGGCCAGAGTCAGCAGCGGGCGCAGCCGCTTGCCGCCGGCGGCGACGATGTGCGCCGCCAGTTGCGGGATGAGCGCGACGGGACTGTCCATGCGCGCGACGATGGTGCGGTTGCACGCCTCGAGGTCGTCGTGCACCAGGGCCATGAGAGCGCTCAGCACGTCTTCGCCGTCCCCGGCGGGGAGTTCCGGATTTCGCTTGGCTTGCGGCAGGTTGGCGACGACGCCCAACGGATTCTCCCGGCGCGGCCACAACGCTCTTGCGCGCCGGGCCGACGGCGGCACCATATCGGCCCGATGGAAGCAGGGTCAAGGCGAGGCGATTCAAGGCGTTGAACCCCTGCGACGCTTTCCCTCCGGCAAGGCAGTCCCGCATGCGCATCGTCGCGATGTCCAACGACCTGGTACGGCTCAGCTTCCTGAGCGCGCTGCTGCGCGACGCCGGGATCGGCTGCGTGCTGCTGGACGGAAATGTGAGCGCGGTGGAGGGCAGCATCGGCGCCATCCCGCGCCGCCTCGCGGTGGCCGAGGCGGACGAGGCGCGGGCGCGGCAGGTGCTGGCGGAGGCCGGCGAGGCCTGATGCAAACCACGGAGGGCACGCTGCTGGGCGGGCGGGTGCGGCACGCGCAGCCCGTCGCGGGGCATCGGACGGGGCTGGAGCCCGTGCTGCTGGCCGCCGCGGTGCCGGCCCGGCCGGGCGAGCGGGTGCTGGAGGGCGGCACCGGCAGCGGCGCGGCGCTGCTGTGCCTGGCCGCGCGCGTGCCGGGGCTGCGCGGCGTCGGGGTGGAGCGCGACCCCGCCATGGCGGCGCTGGCGTGCGCCAACGCGGCGGCCAACGGGTTCGACGGCCTGGACGTCGTTGCGGGCGACGTGACCGCGCTGCGCCTCGACGGGGTGTTCGACCACGCGCTGGCCAACCCGCCCTGGCACGGGACGGGCACGGCCTCGCCCGAGTCGGCCAAGGAAATCGCCAAGCGGGGGGGGCCGGGCCTGATCGCGGCCTGGGCGCGGGCGCTGGCGGCGCCGCTGCGCCATCGCGGCACGCTGAGCCTGATCGTCGCGGCCCCTGCCCTGCCCGCCGCACTGGCGGCGCTGGCGGCGGCGGGCTGCGGCAGCCCCGCCGTGTTGCCGCTGTGGCCGCGAGCCGGCCGGCCGGCCGGGCTGGTGCTGGTGCAGGGCATCAAGGGCGGGCGCGGGCCGTGCCGCGTGCTGCCGGGGCTGGTGCTGCACGCCGACGGCGGGGGATTCACCACGGCGGCGGAAGCCGTGCTGCGCGGTGGCGAGGCGCTCGGGCTGTAGCCGGCCGAGTCATCAAAGCTTCATCCCCAGGGCGCGGCCGATCGGGGATAACCGCGCTGTGAACAGAGAAAAGGCGCGGCATTCGCATGCTCGTTCTTGACGGCGTGTCCATGCAATTCGGACGGACGCGTGCCGTCAACGACGTGTCGTTGGCGATACCGCGCGGCCAGTTCGTCGGCGTGATCGGGCGCTCCGGCGCCGGCAAGTCGACGCTGCTGCGCATGATCAACCGCCTGGGCGACCCCAGTTCCGGCCGGATCGCCTGGGACGACGGCGACGTCACCGCGCTGAAGGGCCGCGCGCTACGCGACTGGCGGCGGCGCTGCGCCATGATCTTCCAGCAATTCAACCTGATCGGCCGGCTCGACGTGCTGGACAACGTACTGATGGGGCGGCTGGCGCATACGCCGGGCTGGCGCGCCATGGCCAAGCTGTGGAGCCGCGACGACCGCGCCATCGCCATGGCCGCGCTCGACCAGATGGGCATCGCCCCGCTGGCCCCGCAGCGCGCCGAGACCTTGTCGGGCGGCCAGCAGCAGCGGGTGGCGATCTGCCGCGCCCTGGTGCAGGAGCCCGAGATCGTGCTGGCCGACGAGCCGGTGGCCTCGTTGGACCCGCGCAACTCCCGCATCGTCATGGACGCGCTGGCGCGCATCAACCGGCATTTCGGCCTGACCGTGCTGTGCAACCTGCACTCGCTGGACCTTGCCCGCAGCTATTGCGACCGGCTGGTCGGCATGGCCTCCGGCGCGGTGGTGTTCGACGACGTGCCGGCGGCCCTGACCGACGACGTGGCCCGTGACCTTTACGGGCTGGAGGCGAACGAGGTGCTGGAGCGCGACGAAGCGCCGGTTCCCGCCTCCGCGCTTGCCGCCGTGGCCTGAGACGACCCCGCAGCAACCCGAGGTGACCCCATGATCGATCGCCGTACGCTCCTGACCGGCCTGGCGGCCGGCGCCGCCACCGCAACCGCCACCGGCGCCTATGCGCAGGCCTGGAAGGCGAAATATCCCGAACTGGTGTACGCCGCGATCCCGGCCGAGAACGCGTCGGGCATCGCCGAACGCTATGCCCCGTTCATCGAGTACCTGAGCGGCGAAGTCGGCACCAAGGTGACGCTGCGGATCGCCAGCGACTATGCCGCGGTGATCGAGGGCCAGCGCGCCGGCAACGTGCACATCGGCTATTACGGCCCGGCATCGTTCGCCCGCGCCCGGCTGATCGGGGTCAAGACCGACGCCTTCGTCATTGACGTCAACAGCGACGGTTCCAAAGGCTACTACTCGGTGTTCTACGTGCTGGCGAGCAGCCCGTACAAGACGCTGGCGGACCTCAAGGGCAAGAACCTCGGCCTGGTCGATCCGAATTCGACCTCGGGCTACAGCATGCCGCTCTATGCGCTGAACAAGCGCAGCATTCCGGTGGCGGAGAAGTATTTCTCCAAGGTGGTGGTCACCGGCAGCCACGAGAACGCGGTGATGGCGCTGGCCCAGGGCACGGTGGACGTCGCCGCCAACTGGTGGAACGCCGACAACGACAGCAACCTCACCCGCATGATCAACAAGGGCATGGTGAAGGGCGCCGACGGCAAGACCCTGACCAAGGACGACTTCCGGATCATCCTGAAATCCGACCTGATCATCAACTCGCCGACCGCCTATCTCGCTGGCCTGCCCGCCGACCTGCGGACGAAGATCCGCCAGGCCTTCCTGGATGCCCCGAAGAAGGCGCCGGACGCGTTCTCCAAGCTGTCCGACGGCAAGAACCTTCCGTGGGAACCGATCGCCAACGCCGACTACGACGACACCATCAAGCTGATCCAGTTCGTCGACAAGCTGAAGAAGCAGAACAACGCCTGAGCCCGTACCCCCGCGCCGGAGGGCCGGCGCGGGGATGTCCGGCGACGTGCCTGCAGCGCCGACCGGGGCGCTGACGCGGGATGACGCCCTGGTTGCCGCCTCCGCCGTGGCCGCCACGGCTGGATACGATCCCGCGGCAACCGAGGTGATTCCATGATCAATCGTCGCACGCTTCTTGCCGGCCTGACGGCCGGCGCCGCCACGGCAACCGCCACGCGCGCCCACGCGCAGGTCTGGAAGGCGCAATACCCCGAACTGGTCTTCGCCGCGGTGCCGGCGGAGAACGCCTCCACCGTGATGGACAATTACGGGCCGTTCATGGCCTACCTGAGCCGGGAGATCGGCACCAAGGTGACGCTGCGCATCGCCAGCGACTACGCGGCCGTCATCGAGGGCCAGCGCGCCGGCAACGTGCACATCGGCTACTATGGCGCGGCTTCGTTCGCCCGCGCCCGCCTGATCGGCGTGAAGACCGACGCCTTCTGCGTCGACGTCAATGCCGACGGGTCCACCGGCTACTACTCGGTGTTCTATGTGCGGGCGAACAGCCCGTACAAGACCCTCGAGGACGTCAAGGGCAAGGTGCTCGGCCTGGTCGACCCGAACTCGACGTCCGGCTACAACGTGCCGATGTTCGAACTGAACAAGCGCGGCATTCCGGCGGCTGACAAGTACTTCTCCAAGGTGGTGATCACCGGTAGCCACGAAAATGCAGTCATGGCGCTGGCCCAGGGTACGGTGGACGTCGCCGCCAATGAGTGGACCTCGGCAACCGACAACGACGTCGTCAATCTCTCCAACCGGGGAATGCTGAAGGACGCTTCCGGCAAGGCCCTGACCTACGCCGATGTTCGGGTCGTCCTGAAGTCCGACACGATCGTGAATGGTCCGTACGCCTACCTGTCCGTTCTGCCGGCCGACCTGAAGGTGACTATCCGCCAGGCGTTCCTGGATGCCCCGACGAAGGACAAGGCGGCCTACAACCGGCTCTCCGCCGGCCAGAAGTTGCGCTACCAACCGATCGACAACGCCGCCTACGACGACACCATCAAGCTGATCCAGTTCGTCGACAACCTGAAGAAACAGAACAACTCGTGAGTGAAGGCGTCCCGCGCCGGAGCGCCGGCGCGGGAGCCGCACCACCCGCCATGGCGCACACGATCACCATTCCACCGGACGCACAGTTGACGCCGCTGCTGCGGGGCTACGGCGCGGCGGTGGCGGCGAAGCGGCGGCGGGTGATGATCGGCTTCGCGGTGCTGGTGCTGTGCGTGCTGGTCGCCGGCGCCGGCGCGGAAGTGAGCGCCGACAAGTTCTGGTCCGGCATCGGCAATTTCGGCGACTATTTCAACCGCCTGCTGCTGCTGGACAGCGGCGAGCGGGTGTGGACCGATCCGGCGGACTGGTTCTGGGGCCTGCGCCGCTGGGGCCGGCTGCTCGGCGAGACGCTACTGATCGCCTATGTCGGCACCCTGACCGGCACCGTCGGCGCCTTCGTCGGCTGCTTCCTGTGCAGCCGCAACCTGGTGCGCGCGGCGGGGCTGCGGATGGCGGTGCGCCGGGTGCTGGAATTCTGCCGCACCGTGCCGGACATCGTTTTCGCCCTCATCTTCGTCGCCTCCTTCGGCCTCGGGGCCATCCCCGGGGTGCTCGCGATCGCCATTCACACCACCGGAGCCCTGGGCAAACTGTTCGCCGAGGTGGTGGAAAACATCGACATGAAGCCGGTGGAGGGGGTCGCCGCGACCGGCGGAAACTGGTTCGCCCAGGTGCGCTTCGGCGCGCTGCCGCAGGTCGTGTCCAATTTCGCCAGCTACGCGCTGCTGCGGCTGGAGATCAACGTGCGCGGCGCCACCATCATCGGCGTGGTCGGCGCCGGCGGCATCGGCCAGGACCTGATCGTCGCCATCCGCCAGTTCCACACCTCCGACGTCAGCGCCATCCTGCTGCTCATCGTGCTCTGCGTGATGATGATCGACGGCGTTTCGGAGCGGCTGCGCCACCGGCTGCTGGCGCTGGAGCGCGGCCGGTGAGCGAGAACCCCGCCGATATCCGCGCCGCCTTCCTGGCCCGCCGGAGCGAGCTGGAAGCCGCCTGGCCGGCGATGTTCGGCGCGGACTGGCCGACCCGCGCGCGCACCGGCGTCCTCGTCGGCGGCGCGCTGGCGGTCTATGTCTTCGGGCTCTACACGCTGGAATTCTCCCCCGCCGTCATCTTCCACGGGCTGTGGCGGCTGGTCGATATCGCGGGTCTCATGATGCCGCCGAGCCCGGGGACGTGGGAGCGGTTCCTGCTCTATCTCGATGCGCTGGGGCAGACCCTGTCGATCGCGCTGCTCGGCACGCTGACCGCGGCGGTGCTGGCGGTGCCGCTCGGCTTCCTCGCCGCGCGCAACGTCGTCGCCAACGGCGTGCTGCACGTGCTGACCCGACGGAGCCTGGATACCATCCGCAGCATCGACACGCTGATCTGGGCGCTGATCTGGATCAACGTGGTCGGGCTGGGTCCGTTCGCCGGCGCGCTGGCGATCGCCTCGGCCGACCTCGCCGCCTTCGCCAAGCTGATGAGCGAGGCCATCGAGGCCGCCGACCACCGTCCGGGCGAAGGCGTGGCCGCTGCCGGCGGCGGCCATCTGGCGCGCCTGCGGTTTGCCATCCTGCCCCAGGTGCTGCCGATATTCGCCAGCCAGGTGCTGTATTTTTTCGAATCGAACACGCGATCCGCCACCATCATCGGGGTCGTCGGCGCGGGCGGCATCGGCCTGTGGCTGTCGGAAGCCATCCGCGTGCTGGAGTGGCGGGAGACGTCGTTTCTCATCCTCATGGTGCTGGTGACCGTGGCGGCCATCGACCTGGTGTCGCAGCGCCTGCGGGCGGCGATCATCGGCCGGCGCGGTTGAACCGCGGGACGGGCAACGGCCTCGCGCCCCTTGCCGAGCGGTGCCGCCCGGCACATATGCACGCCGCGGCCAGGCCATGGGATCGGGGCGCGCAGTGCACATCAAGGTCGGCTATGAACTGATCTACGACTGCCCGCAGCCGACTCCCATGCTGCTGATGTTGAACATCCACTACAGCCGGGCCGCCGATATCGTGGTGCCCGACCGTCTGGTCATCAACCCGGCGGTGCCCATCTCCGCCTATCGGGACCAGTTCGGCAACTGGGTCAGCCGCATCGTGGCGCCGGCTGGGTGGACGCGCATCAGCACCAGCGCGGTGGTGCGCGACAGCGGCCTGGCGGATGCGGTGGTTCCCGACGCGTGCCAGCACCCGGTGCAGGACCTGCCGGAGGAGGCGCTGGTCTTCCTGCTGGCCAGCCGGTACTGCGATACCGAACTGTTGACCGGGATCGCCTGGGACAGGTTCGGGCAAACGCCGCTGGGCTGGGCGCGGGTGCAGGCGATCTGCGACTTCGTGCACCAGCACATCCGTTTCGATTACATGCAGGCGCGCGCCACCCGGACGGCGTGGGAGACATACAACGAGGGCATCGGCGTGTGTCGCGACTACGCGCACCTGGCGATCGCGCTGTGCCGCTGCATGAACATACCGGCACGTTACTGCACCGGCTATCTCGGCGACATCGGCATGCCGCCGCCCTATGGGGTGATGGACCTCGCGGGCTGGTTCGAGGCCTATCTCGGCGGCCGGTGGTACACCTTCGATGCGCGCAACAACATGCCGCGGGTCGGCCGCGTGCTGCTGGCGCGCGGCCGCGATGCGGTGGACGTGGCGATCAGCACCACGTTCGGCCCCAACGTGCTGCGCGGGTTCACCATCTGGACGGACGAGATCGCCGATCCCGCGTGAGCGCGGTCCGGGCTGAGTAGAATCCGATCCTGCGATCGCCGGCGCCGCCGCCCCATGTGAGCGTGACGGCGCCCGCCTGTTCACGGCGTCCGGAATATTGGAAAAATACATGAATCGCATATTGCTGGCTTCCGCCGCGGCGCTGCTGATGACAGCCGGCGTTGCCGTGGCCCAGACGACCACGACGCAAAGCACGACGTCGACCACGCCGGCGCCCGTCGTGGTCGCGCCGGCGACGGGCTCGGTCAGCACCACCAGCAGCCAGAAGACCACGGGCTACGACGGCACCGAGACCAAGACGAACCGGACGACCTACCGCAACACCAACGGCGTGGCGGACGACAGCGTGACCAGGACGACGACGGTCGCGCCGACGCAAGGCACGACGACCAGCAGTTCCACCACCACCATCGCCCACTGAACCGCCGGTCGGCCGGGTGCGCGCCGCGCATCCGTTGCAATCAAGCACTGGAGAATTGTCATGAGCAAAACAGCAACATCGGGCCTGATCAGGTCGGCGCTGTTGCCCGCCGCCGCGCTGTTCGGGCTGGCCCTGGCGGTCAGCGCCTGCGCCAACTACGATCAAACCGCCTACCCGGTCACGACGCGGACCACCACGACCGAGCAGACCACCACGCAGCCGACGCTGATGCAACCGCCGATGACAAGCACGACCACGCGGACGCAATACTACACGCAGTGATCGCGCGGGGACCCGCCGCCGCGCGGGACAGCCTGTGCGGTGGCGGTGTTTCGTGGCCATCGGCCGGCTGACAGTGTCCGTCCGGCGGATCTGACGGCTTGCCGGATACGGCGCAATGGCGGTAAGTCCGGATGGGCGGCGCGTGCCGCCAACCCGGAGGGCAAAGCCATGATCGTCGACCTGCGCATCTATACCTGCCGCCCCAACAAGATGGGCGAATTCGTCAAGTTCTATGAGGAATGGGGCTGGCCACTGCAGCAGAAGTATCTGGGCAAATGCCTGGGCTGGTACACCACGGTGGAGGGGGCGATGAACACGGTGGTGCACCTGTGGGGTTACGAGAGCCAGGCCGACCGCGAGGCGCGGCGCGGTGCCATGGCAGCCGACCCGGCATGGTCCGTCTTCCTGGCCGAGGGCGCCAAGCGGGACCTGCTGGTGGCGCAGGAGAACCGGATCCTGAAACCGACCGATTTCAGCCCGGTGAAGTAGGCAAGCGCCGCGCCAGCAGGCTGATGTCAGCCATCAGATCGGCGCCCGGGATCGCGGTGACCAGCCCGACTTTCACGGCATAGCCCCCGACGATGATCTTCGGGCGGACCGGCTCCGGCAACGCCACGATGCGTTCGGCGATCGTGGCGACAGCTGCGGCCTGTTCGGCGAGCGCCAGCGAGACCAGCAGAAGCCTCGGCCGGGTCCGGCCGACCAGCGCGACCACATCCTCGATATCGAGAGGCTCATCGATCGCGCGCGCCGGGATGCCCTGGTGCATCAGCCACAACGCCAGAATGCGGATCGCCAGGGTGTGGCGATTGCCGGGCGCGTTCACCATCAGCACCTCGGCCCGTTGAGCGGGCGTCACGGTCGTGACCTTGGCGGTGACCAGCTCCAGCACTTGCTCGCAGAAGGCCGTGAAGCGGTGTTCATCCGCCACGGTGACGACGCCGCACTTCCAGTCCTCACCGATCTGGTGAAGCAGCGGCGCTATGATACCGATCAGGATATCGACCTCTCGCATGTTGGATCTGCGGGAGCCTTCGATGATCCGCCGGGCCGCCTTAAGGTCGTTCCGAGATCCGGCCTGATAGAGCTGCTCCTGGATGTCCCGCACGGTTCGCGCGTGCGCGAAATCGGAGTCGCTCAGCGTCAACACGTTGGGCTCGCAATCCGCGCAGATGCCGTGGGTGATGTTGAGATTCTCGTAAGGAGGAACCTCGCCGCCAAAATGCTGGCAGTACGAGCACCAGTTCAGCATGACACGCTGCCCAGCCGATCGAGTGCCGCGACCAGCGCGTGGACCGTGGCGATCCAGTCGTCGGAAAAGCGTTCGCCATCGGTGAACCAGTCCCGTACCGCCGCGAGCGCGCCGGCGATGCCGGCACGCTCGTCCATCCAGGCCGAGGCAATAAGCCGCGCAGCCGAATCAAGCTGGCGACTCGCGCAAGCACGAAACCGCCGGTCGAACCGTTCGACCAGACGCGATACGATCTCGCCGCCGCCCAGCGCCCGGCGCTCGGCATCCAGCGCCGACAGGAATTCGTCGAAATGGGCCCGCATTTCGGCGGCTTCGGCGAACTCCGGGGCCAGCGCTTGCGAGATGGCGTCGAGATGGCCTTCGAGGATCACCGTCGGGATGCCCCGGCTCGACAGCACGGTGCGCAGCCAGGCGAGATTCCGGGTCGCGGTGGCCACCGGCATGCGCGCGAGCGCGACCAGCCAGCAACTGTCGCTGTCGGTGAAGCGCCGGCCACGGTCGCCAAACCGGCAGGCCAGATAGGGATATTTTTGCCACGCGGCGCGGCCGGCCCGCAGCGCCAGGGCGATTTCGCGCGGATCCTGCGGCATCGCATGGTCGCCGGCTTCGAAATTGATCGCCGTCACGTGATGGCGGAGGCCGCTGTCGGAGTACGGATACAACGCCGCGCCGATCTTTTCGAGCCGTTCGAAACAGCGGATCGCGGCGTCGATGACTTTCCTGTCCTGCTGGGCGTCGAGCCCGAGCGCGTTGAGGATCTTCACGAACGACCGCCAGTGCGCCGCCGTGCCGCCGCCGTAGCAGCCGAAATACGACAACTGATCGGCGCGCAAACCCAGGCAGCGGGCGTAGGCCTGCTTCAGCGCGACGCCGCCCCTTTGCGAACCTTCCAACACATAGAGGACGCCGGCCAGGGTCAGCGGGTCGGCGGCATCGGCGAGGATTTCGCCGCCATAGTCCAGGGCTGCGCGAATGGCGGCGGTGACGCTCGGCACGTCCCCCGCCGCCGCCGCGAGGTCGGCCACCAGCAGGGGGGTTTTGGGCTCGGCGCATCTGCCGAGTTCCGCGATCCGGGGGTGCGGGACCTGGGAAAGCTCTCGTTCGAGCACGGCGTGAAGGATGGCCAGGCCGCGCAGAAAGCTCACCAGCGCGGGTTTGGGCAGCTCCCCCGCCCGGAGCGCCCGGAAGAACGGCAGCGCTTCCAGGCGATCGTGCAGACCCGCGGTTTCCGTTCTGAGACGCGCGCGCAAATCGGCCAAGAAAATATCCCTTGCCCCCCGGCATTCCGTTCCGCGTTACCGGGCGGCCTTCAGCCGCGTTGCTCCGGATGACCGCCCCGGCACGGCGTCAGGATCGCGCCTTCCGTGGCGGGTTACAATGCTTCCGTGCGCCTGGGGATCGCGCCGCGGGCGGTCCGGAAGGCGCGGGCTATCGCGTCACCGTTGGCGGATGGGTCCGGTAGCGCTCGATCAGCTCCGGCGACGGATCGCAGCCCAGGCCGGGGGATTGCGGCACGGCAACCTTGCCGCCCGCCGCGTCGGTGTAGGGGCTGAACGGACTGGTTTGCAGATCCATGAACAGACGCTCCAGCGGCACCGTGCCGGGCAGCGTCGCCGCGATATGGACCGAGGCGAGATACCCCGGGCCGAAATAGGCGCAGTGCGGCACCACCCGCACGCCGAACGCCTCGGCGAGCGCGATGATCTTGCGCACCTCGGTGACGCCGCCGATCTTGGTCACGCTGGGCTGGGCAAAGTCGAGCGCCCCGGCCTCGAACAGGCGCCGGAAGTCCTGCAGGCCGCCGCAGGCATTTTCGCCGGCCGCGAGCGGCACGCCCGCGGCGCGCACGGCGGCGATGCCGCGATGGTCCTCCGGCGGCCAGACCGGCTCCTCCAGCCAATAGAGATCGAGCGGCCGCAGGATGCGCACGACCGCGCGGGCCTCGTCAGGCGTCCACGGACAGTTGGTGTCCATCATCAGGGGAATCTCCGGCCCCACCGCCGCCCGGGCGGCGGCGACCAGGGCCGGGTCGACTTCGTGCACCTTGACCATGCGGTAGCCCAGCGCGAGGGCGCGCCGGCAGTCGGCGAGCAGGGCCGCTTCCTCGCCATGGCGCGTCAGGCTCGCATAGGCCGGGATTTCCGTCCGCTGGGCGCCGCCCAGAAGCTGGTGCAGCGGCAGGCCGGCGCGCTTGCCCGCGATATCCCAGAGCGCGATGTCGATGCCGGAGAAGGCATACATCACCGGCCCGTTGCGTCCGTACAGGTGGAGCGTGTGCTGGGCCTCGCGCATCAGCGCGGCGATGTTCGTGGGATCGCGGCCGATGAAGAGCGGGGCGACCAGCGTGTCCAGCGCCAGCTTGGTGGCCGGCGCCACGCCGTGGCCGAAGGCCTCGCCCCAGCCGACCAGGCCGCTGTCGGTTGCCACCCGGACGAGCAGGATGCTCAGCCCGCTCGCCGGAGCGCCGGCGATCGCCGCCGGGCCGCCACTGGCGCCGAAGGGAATCTTCAGCAGGATGGTTTCGAGAGCTACGATCTTCATGGTCTTCAGGCCCTGGTGGTCAGCCGTACAACAGCCGGGGCAGGAACAGCACGAACCCTGGGAACACCGCGCACAGCACCAGCACGATCAGCACGGGAATCAGGAACGGCAGCAGCGCCAGCGCCAGACGATCGACCCGCACCTCGGCCACGCGCGCCATGGCATACATCACCAGCCCGACCGGCGGATGGATCAGGCCGACGACCAGCGCCAGCACGGTGACGACGCCGAAGTGCACGACATCGATTTGCAGGATGCGGACGGCCGGCAACAGGATCGGCACCAGCAGCACCATCGCCGGCACCGGCTCCATGACCAGCCCGACCAGCAGATAGAGCGCGGTGATGATCAGCATCAGCGCCGCCGGGCTGGAGACCGAGGAACTGAGCCACAGCGCGACCTCGATCATCACGCCGGTGCGGGCCACGATCCAGCCGAGGAAGGAGGTGGCGGCGATCAGCAGCAGCAGCGAACCGGCGACGGCGGCGACATCGATCATGATGCGCGCGAGCCGGCGCAGGGTGAGTTCGCGATAGAGCAGCGACAGCACCAGGCAATAGGCCACCGCGACCATCGCCGCCTCGGTCGGGGTGAACAGGCCGGAATAGATGCCGCCGATCACCAGCACCGGCGCGGCCAGCGAGGGCAAAGCCTCCCACGTCGCCCGCAGCATGGGCGGACGCGGGCCGCCCGGCTGGCTCGGGAAGCGGCCGATCCGGGCATAGAGATAGGCCGCCCCCATCAGCATCAGGCCGATCAGCAGGCCGGGCGCGATGCCCGCCAGGAACAGCCGCCCGACCGAGGCCTCGGCCAGGGCGGCGTAGATCACCATCGGCACGCTGGGCGGGAAGATCGGCCCGATCGTCGAGGCGGCCCCCACCAGCGCCGCGCTGGAGACGTCGTGATAGCCGCGCCGGCGCATTTCCGGGATCGCCATGCTGCCGAGCGCCACCGCCTCGGCCAGCGCGGAGCCGGTCATGCCGGCGAACAGGATGCTGGCCAGCACGACGACCTGCGCCAGCCCGCCGGGCAGGCGGCCGACCAGGACGGTGGCGAAGCGGAAAATCCGCCGCGTCATGCCGCCGGCGTTCATGATCTGTCCGGCGAGCATGAAGAACGGCGCCGAGATCAGCACGAAGCTGTTCAGGCTGTTGACCATGGTCTGCGCCGCGACCAGCGGGAAGCGCGCGCCGAGCGAGGTCAGCCCGGACACCATGGCGATGCCGCCGACGCCGAACACGATGGGCAACCCGACCGCCGCCAACGCCACCAGCAGCACGACGGGGACCAGGAACAGCATGACCGGCGGGTCAGGCGGCGTCGGTCGGCAGCGTCGCGGGCGCCCGTTCGCCGCGCCAGAGCCGGCACAGCCGCCGCGCCAGCCCGGCGATGCAGGCCAGCACACCGAGCAGAGCACCCAGATAGAGGTAGCCGAGCCGGAAGCCGGCCAGCAGCCCGGTGGTCTGGTACCAGGTCTGGCGCGTCATCTGCGCCAGGCCGTAGAGCAGGACCACCAGGAAGACGAGGCTGACGCCGATGAGCAGCGCATCGAACTGCCGCATCCGGCGCGCGGAGAGGTGCCGTTCGGCCTGCATGTAGCCGATCTCCACGAACGGATGCTCGTTGCGCCGGCAGGCGATCGCCGCGCCGACGAACACCAG
This sequence comes from uncultured Acetobacteraceae bacterium, assembly GCA_964459005.1. Lineage (GTDB taxonomy): Bacteria > Pseudomonadota > Alphaproteobacteria > Acetobacterales > Acetobacteraceae > Rhodovastum. Next base: position 5,858 of record CAYWOW010000032.1, on the reverse strand, counting down.
CCAGACGAAAACCGGCACCGCCAGCGTGTCCGTCCACGGCAGGGCGAGCGAAAAGAAACGCAGCACGACCTGGGTCATCAGGGTGACGAACAGGATGGTCATCAGCACCAGGGCGACGACCCCCAGCAACCCCGGCCGCTCGGCCCTCGCGGTCTCCCCGGCAGGATCCGCCGGGTTCACTGCACCGCCTGGATGCGGTCGTAGAGCACCTGCCCGGCGGGACCCATCAGCTCCGTCGGCACGCCGCGCTCCAGCTCCGCCAGTCCGGTCAGGTCGATCGGCGTCAGCACCATGCCGCCCTTGGTGGTCAGCCAGTCGACGTCCGCCTGCTGCGCCGCCATGGCACGCTGCGAGGTCCAGTCAGCGGACTCGCGCATCGCATCGGCGATCGCCTGGCGCTCGGCCGGGGGCAGCGTGGCGTAGACCGAGTCGGCGATCAGGTAGGACTGCATCTGCGGGTAGTGGTTCGTCGGCATCAGGTATTTCTGAACCTCGTAGAACTTGCTCGCGATGATGAAGTTGGGCGGGTTTTCCTGGGCGGTGACGGTGCCGGTCTGCAGGGCGAGCTGCAATTCGGTGAAGGCGACCGGGGTGATGGCGACCCCGGTCTTCTGCCAGGCGGCGACCCAGGGGATGTTCGCGGGCAGGCGCATCTTCAGGCCCTTCAGATCGGCGAGCGAGTGGATCGGCTTGCTCGAGGTGAGCACCCGCGTGCCGGCGTACTGCCAGGCGACCAGCCGCAGCTTTTCATGGTCGTACAGATAGGCCGCCAGTTCCTGTCCCAGCGCGCCGTTGTAGACGTGCAGCGCCTGCTCGGGGCTGCGGTAGAGGAACGGCAGCGTCATCAGCAGATAGGGCTTGCCGTAGGAGCTGATGACCAGATCGCCGGTGAGGGCCAGATCGATCGATCCGTTCTGCAACTGCTGCAGATTGGCGCCCTCGTCGCCGAGCGCGCCGCCGGGAATGACGGTGACGGTGGTCGCCCCCGCCGTCTTTTCCTTCACCAGATCGGCGAAATGCACGGCGCTCAGGCCGGGCAGGCTGGTCGGTGCGAATTGATGCGCGAGCTTCAGATTATCGGCCATCGCCGATTGCCCGGCGACGGAGCCGAAGATGGCAGCGCCGATCAGTATTGCCGTGCGACGCAGCAATGTCTTGCTCATTATCGTTCCCTCTCCGTCGTTGTCCCGATGTTACGGAATCAACAAGATGGTGTCAAATACCGCCGTGGTCTTGACTGGAGCGTGCGCGTTTCGCCTGCCCCATGCGATCATGCCCGAAAATCCGGGTCCCGGGATACTGCCTGGCGATCACCGGCCTGAAGAGGGACGCCGGAATCAGCCTTTGCTTTGCGTGGGGGCATCGCCGTAACATTCATCCGGATTACGGGCAGGTCGCCTCGATCAAGCCCACGGAGGAACGAAAATGGAAAAATGTCACCGGATCGAACGGCGCAGCGTCCTCGGCCTCGGCGCCGCGGCCGCGCTCGGCGCGTCCATCGGGCCTTTTGCGGGACCGGCCCAGGCGCAGCAGAAAATGGCCCTGAAATACACCAACGATCATCCGTCCGGCTATCCGACCGTGGCGGCCGTCGAGAGCATGGGCAAGAAGCTCGAAGCGGCGACCAATGGCCGCCTGAGCATCCTGTCATATCCCGGCGGACAGCTTGGCGGCCCCAAGGAGGTGATCGAGCAGGTCGAGATCGGCGCGGTCCAGATGTATGCCGCCGGCGTGGGCTGGATGGGCTCCGTCATCAATGACATCAACGTCTTCAACCTGCCGTTCGTGTTTCGCGACACGACCCAGATGCAGCAGGTGATCGACGGCGCGATCGGCAAGGAACTGCTGGACAAGATCACCAATCATCCCACCGCCAACCTGGTGGGCCTGTGCTGGCTGGATGGGGGAGCCCGCAGCTTCTACGACAGCAAGAAGCCGATCCACACCATGGCCGACCTCAAGGGGCTCAAGATCCGCGTCCAGGGCAACCCGATGTTCGTCGACATGATGACGGCGCTCGGCGGCAACGGCGTCCCGTTGGGCTACGACCAGGTGTTCAGCGCGCTGCAGACCGGGGTCATCGACGGCGCCGAGAACAGCATGCCGAGCTTCGTCTTCGACAACCATTACCAGGTGGCGAAATTCTATAGCCTCACCGAGCACCTGATCGTTCCCGACGTGCTGGTGGCCTCCCGCAAGAACTGGGACGCGATGTCCGCCGACGACCGGGCGCTGATCACGAAGCTGTCGCGCGAGGTGCAGATGGAAAATCGCCAGCTCTGGAACGTGTACGAAAAGGTCGCGATGGAGAAGGCCAAGGCGGCCGGCGTCCAGGTCTTCGAGATTTCGCCCCCCGACAAGAAGGCTTTCCAGGACGCGGTCAAGCCGGTGTGGGACAAGTACGGCGCGCCCTTCGCCGGCATCATTTCGCGAATCCAGGCCATCAGCTAGGGCGGTCACCGCACAGGCGCGGGGGAGGAGTCAGTCGTCCCCCGTCGCCTGCTCGGCGCGGAACGGCGAGCTTGGATAGACGCCGAGAATGCGCGCCTCGCGGGTGAAGAAGGAAAGCTCCTCGAGCGCGCGGCGCAGCGCGGGCTGCTCGGGATGGCCCTCGACGTCGCACAGGAACTGGGTGGCGGTGAACTGGCCGCCGATCATGTAGCTCTCCAGCTTGGTCATGTTGACGCCGTTGGTGGCGAACCCGCCGAGCGCCTTGAACAGGGCCGCGGGCACGTTGCGGACCCGGAACACGAACGTCGTCATCAGCCCGTCCCGGTCCGGGGGCTGCCCGGCGGGCTGGCGCGACATGACATAGAACCGGGTGGTGTTGTGCGCCGCGTCCTCGACGTTGCTGCGCAGGACTTCCAGGTCGAACAACTCCGCCGCCAGCGACGAGGCGATGGCGCAGTCCTCGGGGTTGTTCCAGCCGGCGACCATCTCCGCCGCCCCCGCGGTGTCGGCCTGCACCACCGGCTTCAGGCCCAGTTCCTTGAGGATGCGGCGGACCTGGCCGAGCGCCACCTCGTGCGAATGCGCCCGCTTCAGTCCCGCGATGGTGGCCCCGCGCGGCGCCAGCAGGCAGTGCTCGACTCGCTGGAAATGCTCGCCGACCACGAACAGGCCGGAGTCCGGCAGCAGTTGGTGCACATCGCCCACCCGGCCGGCCAGGCTGTTCTCGCAGGCGATCATGGCAAGCTCGGCGGTGCCGTCGTGCACCGCGTCCATGGCGGCCTCGAAGCTTTCGCAGGGCAGCGTTTGCAGGTCCGGGAAAGCGGTGCGGCAGGCCAGATCGGAATAGGCGCCCGGCCGGCCCTGAAAGGCGATCATGCCGGTCATGCCGGCATCTGGCGGGCCGGGTCGAGCTCGCGGCGGGCGCGCTCAAGGTCGGCGGGCGTGTCCACGCCGAACGGCGGGCGTTCCACGCGGGCGCAGGCGATGCGCATGCCCGCCTCCAGCGCGCGCAACTGCTCCAGCGCCTCGCGCCGTTCCAGCGGGCTCTCGGGCAGGGCGACGAAGCGTGCGAGCGCGGCACGGCGGAAGGCGTAGATGCCGATGTGGTGCCACAGCGGCCCGTCGCCCGACGGGATCGCCACGCGCGAGAAATACAGCGCCGGCGACACCGCCCGGCCGGAATCGAACGCGCAGGCCGCCTTCACCACCGAGGGCGACGCCTTCTCCTCGGCGGTGGTGATCGGCGCCACCAGGGTGGCGATGTCGAACTGCGGGTCGGACAGCGGGGTGAGCACGGTGCGCAGATAGACCGCCGGGATGGTCGGCAGGTCGCCCTGCAGGTTGATCACAACGTCGTGGTGTCCCTGTGGATCGAGCTCGGCCAGCGCCGCATGGACGCGGTCGGAGCCGCGCGGCAGCGAGGGGTCGGTCATCACCGCGATCGCGCCTTCCGCGCGCACCGCCTCGGCGATCTCGGGATCGGCGCAGGCGACCGCGATCGGCCCGATATTGGCCTCGCGCGCGCGGTCGAGCACGTGCAGGATCATCGGTCGGCCATGGATGAGGGCCAGCGGCTTGCCGGGCAGGCGGGTGGAAGCCATGCGGGAGGGAATGACGATGATCGGGTTCATGCTCTGACTGGGTACGGGTGAAACGAGAGTGGGTTGAAGCCGCGGGAACGGTTCCCTATGGTGCGGCGCACCTTAAGAAGCCGCCGGTCCGCGCGCAACGTGGGTCGGCGGGCGCAACACGCCGCAGGGGAAGACGATGGATAGCTTGGAGATCAACAAGGCGATCGCCGCCGTTCTGGTGGGTGGCATCGTCTTCATGGTCGCGGGACTGATAAGCGAGCAGGTCGTCCACCCGAAGCGCCTGGAGCAGTCAGCCATCAAGATCGACACCACCGCCACCGCGCCCGCCGCCGGGACCCCCGCGCCGGCCGCAACCCTGCCGCCGATCGCGCCGCTGCTGGCCAAGGCCGACCCGGCGGCCGGCGAGGCCACCGCCAGGAAGGTCTGCGCGGTCTGCCACACCTTCACCGAGGGCGGCCGACCCGGCGTCGGCCCCAACCTGTACGGCGTGGTGATGGGTCCGCGCGCGCACGAGGAGGGCTTCAACTACTCGCCCGGCCTGAAGGCCAAGACGGGCGACTGGGACTACGAGGCGCTGAACCGCTGGCTGAAACGGCCGGCCGCCGAGGTGCCGGGCACCCGGATGGCCTTCGCCGGCATCAACAACGACCAGCAGAGGGCCGATGTCATCGCCTACCTGCGCACCCTGGCGCATAGCCCCGCCCCGCTGCCGCCGCCCTGAGCCACGGGATTTCGCGTCCATGCAGCGCCCACCCATCGATGTCCTGATCCGTGCCGCCGAGGCCGCCGCCGACGTCGCGGGCGCGGTCATCCGCCCGCTGTTCCGCGCCGGCCTGGCCGCCGACCTGAAGAGCGACCAGAGCCCGGTCACCATCGCCGACCGCACCGCCGAGCAGGCCATGCGGGCGGTGCTGGCCCAGCGCTTTCCCGACCACGGCATCCTCGGCGAGGAGTTCGGGCTCGACAACCCGGCGGCCGCGCTGCGCTGGGTGCTCGACCCGATCGACGGCACCCGCGCCTTCATCACCGGCCGGCCGGTGTTCGGCACGCTGATCGCGCTGCTGGACGGCGAGGAGCCGATCGTCGGCGTGATCGACCAGTGCGCGACCGGCGAGCGCTGGATCGGCGCTGCCGGCCGCCCGACGATTTTCCGCGGCCGGTTCGGCGGCGCGGCGGGCTGCCGGACCTGCCCGACGCTGGCCGAGGCCGAGCTGTCCTGCACCAGCCCGGAAATGTTCGGCGCCGACCTGCCGGCCTGGCGGCTGCTGTCGGGAGCGGTCAAGCGCACCTCGTTCGGCGGCGATTGCTACGCTTACGGACTGGTGGCGCTGGGACAGATCGACATCGTCGCCGAGTCGGGGATGAAGGTGTGGGACTGGGCGGCGTTGGCGCCGGTCATCGAGGGCGCGGGGGGGCAGCTGACCGACTGGAACGGACGAAAGCTGCGCCCCGACGGCGACGGCAGGACGCTGGCCGTCGGCGACCCGGCGCTGCTGGCGCAGGCCGTGCGCCTGCTCGCCGGCCCGGGGTGACCATCCGGGATTGCCATCCGGACGCCGTCCGGATGCCGCTGGCAGGGAGAAGAAACGTGCGCGTGATCGCCTTGATGCTGGGCCTGATGGCCGCTGCCGCCGGCGTGGCCGAGGCGCAGGCACCGACGCGCACCCCCGGCCTGGCGCTGCTCGGCGCCCCCGCGCTGCCGCCCGATTTCACCCACTATCCCTGGGTGAACCCGGATGCCCCGAAGGGCGGCGAGGTGACGCTCAGCACCATCGGCACCTTCGACAGCTTCAATCCGTTCATCGTCCGCGGCCA
>CAYWOW010000031.1:0-29344 GCA_964459005.1 uncultured Acetobacteraceae bacterium | reverse complement strand
CTTGCACGCCCCGGCCTTTCCGTGCTAGGAATATAATCCATGACCGCCGCCGCCACCCTTCCCCCCGCTCCCGACTTCGCCCGCCGGCTCGCTGTCATCCTGGCCGGTCTCGCCGCCCTTATCGCCCGCCGCTTCCTGTCCGACCCTTTCCGCGCCCCCCTGATCCTGCCGCTCTGGACCCACCTCACCCGCGCCGCCCGCCGCCTCAATGGCGCCTTCGCGCGCCTCGCCGCCGGTTTTCCATCGTGCCGGCGCGCGGCAAAACCCCACCCCTCCGGCCCGTACCGCCGCCCCGTGCTGCCCACCCGCCGCGGCTGGCTGGTCGCCGCCCTCGGCCCCGAGGCCGCCGCCTACGCCAGCCAGATCGCAGCCGTGCTGGCCGAGCCAACCGCCGCCGACGCGCTGGCCCGTTCGCTGGCGGCGCGCCGCACCCTCGCCCCGATCCGTCGCATGCTCGGCCTCGTCGCCCCCCGGCCCCGCCGGCCCCGCGTGCGGCCGCAACCGCCCCCGGCTCCCGTGGTTGCGCGCCCCACCCCGCCGCCGTGGCTCCGTGACCCCCCGCCCAGCCGCGCCGCCTGGCCCTGGTGGCTCCCGCCGCCGCGCCTCCGCTCTGGCTGACCCCTCGCTACGCCTTGAGCGTGGCGACCAGATAATCCCCGACCACCTTCTCGTTCAGTTCCTGACCGAGGCCAGGAAGGTCGGGCACTTTGTACTTGCCGCCCACCGGCTGGTAATCGTTGGTGCAGAGTTTTCTCACCCCGTCCTTGAGCGCCCACATGTGGTGCTCGTGGATGATGAAATTCGGAATCGCCGCCTCGACCTGCAACGCCGCCGCCGTCGAGACCGGCCCGCCGCAGACGTGAATCTGCACCGTTGCGTCATAAAGATTCGCGTAGTCGCAGATCTTCTTGCCCTCGGTGATGCCGCCGGTCAGGCACAGGTCGGGCTGCACGACCGCAAGCGCCTGCTTCTCGAACAGCTCCCGATAGCCCCAGCGCGTGTACGAACGCTCGCCGGTGGAAATCGGAATCGAGGTGTTGCGCGCCACCTTGGCCATGGCGTCGACGTTCATCGGGTGCACCGGCTCTTCGTAATAGAAGATGTTGTATTTCTCGATGGCGTTGGCGAACTGAATGGCCGAGTTGGTGCCCAGCAGCGCGTGGATCTCGCAGATGATGTCGACGTCGGGGCCGACCGCCGCGCGCATCGCCGCGATCCGCGCCTCGCCCATCCGCAGCGTGTCCGCGCTCAGCAGGCCGAACATTTTTTGATCGACCTGCCGCCGCGCCCGCAGCATGCCGTCGTGGCCGTTCTGCAGCGGATCGACCTTGATCGCGTCGTAGCCTTCCGCCACCGCCGTCCGCGCCGCCGCCGCATAGTCCTCCGGATCGGTCAGCACGAGCCGCTTGGGACCCCAGCCGAATTGCAGCTGGCTGGCGTAGGTCCGCAGCTCGTCGTTGGTCTTGCCGCCCAGCAGTTGGTAAATCGGCGCGTTCAGCACCTTGCCCCGGATATCCCACAGCGCGATGTCGATGGCGCTGATCGCGCCGTACACCACCGGCCCGCCGCTCATCCCCCAGAACGTCGCGCGGAACAGGTTCTCCCAGATCGCCTCGGTCTTCATCGGGTCCTTGCCCAGCACGAAGGGGGCGAGGTCGCGGATCATCCCGGCCCCCGCCTTGGCGCCGGCGCCATAGGCCAAGCCGACCTCGCCGATCCCGCTGACACCGGCGTCGGTGCCGATGCGGATCAGAATCGGGTTGAAGCCCGCCAGCGCCGCGTCGTGGCGGGCGATCTCGCAGTCGTACAGTTCGATCTGGGTGATCTTCATTTCCGTCTCCTGGCGTCGTTCCATCCGCCGCCCGGACTACGCCCGCGGGCCGTCCCGCGAAAGTGCCTATCGACCCGATGCCGGCTTTTCCTGCCGCCGCGGTTTCATGGCACAGTGCGGCGACGACGGTGCGGGCGGGGGCAGATGAACGATAGTGCGACCACGGTGGCGGGCATCGAGGCGGTGGCGGGCGAGCTGCTGGCGCTGATCGCCCGCACCCAGCGGGCCTCCGACGAGGACCCCTTCGGCAACCCGGTGCTGTCGGTCGCGCTGGCCATCACCAGGCGGATCGACGACGGCCAACTGGACGACGAAACGCTGAGCGGTCTCGTGTGCCATCTGCGCGACGCCGCCTTCGCCGACCGCGCCGCCCGGCTCGCGGCCTATGTCGGCGGCACTGACCGGGCGGCCAACGAGGCGGCGCTGCTGCGGGTGGCCGGCGTGGTGCTGCGGCCCGACCCGTTGGACAGCCCGGTGCGCTGGGCCGCGTTCCGCGACGCGGTGGAGCGCCCCCGCTACGCCGCCGTGTTCACCGCCCACCCCACCTTCGCCCATCCGGCCGAGGTGGCCCAGGCGCTGGCGGCGATGGCCTGCGGTGCGCCGCCAAGACGTTTTTCCTCGCACCGGCCGCGCGGCATCACGCTGGAGGAGGAATTCGCCCAGGCCAGCGCCGCCATCCGGCGCGGCCGCGACGCGCTGGACGCCTTCGCCGCGGTGCTGCTGGCCGCCGCGCGCGGCTCCTGGCCGGACCGCTGGACCGAGCTGGCGCCCCGGCCGCTGATCATGACGAGCTGGGTCGGCTACGACACGGACGGGCGCACCGATATCGGCTGGCTCGACATGATTCGCCTGCGCCTGCGCATGAAGCGGCTGCAACTGGAACGCCTCGCCGGGCAGTTGGAGCCACTGCCGGCCGCCGCCCCGGTCGCAGCCCGCGTTGCCGCCGCATTGACCGCGCTCGACGGCCAGGCCGCGGCCTGCCCGGCGCAGCCCGATCCGCCCGCCGTCGCCCTGTTCGCGCGCGCCCTGGTGGACGGGGCGGACCAGGCCCTGCGCTCGCCCGAGCCGTTGCTGGAACTGTTCGCCCCGGCGATCGCCGCCGCCACCGGTGAGGAACAGCTGCGCCTGTGCACCGCCCGGGCCGGCCTGATCGCGCACGGCCTGTCCCTGGCGCACACCCATGTGCGGCTGAACGCGGCGCAGGTGCACAACGTGGTGCGCCTGCGCTTGGGGCTAACCGACCCGCCGGAGGACCCGGCCCACCGCCGCGCCCTGCTGACCGCGATCAACGCCGCGCTCGACACGGTGCAGCCCGTGCCGGTCGATTTCGGCGCCCTGATCGCCGAGCAGGCCTCGGCGGCGCGGCTGATGATGACGGTAGCGCAGATCGTCAAGCACGTGGACGGCTCGCAGCCCATCCGCTTCCTGGTCGCCGAGACCGAGAGCGGCTACACGCTGCTGGCGGCGCTGTGGCTGGCCCGCCTGTTCGGGGTCGCCGACCGCGTCGAGATCAGCCCGCTGTTCGAGACCGCCGAGGCGCTGGGCCGCGGTGCCGAGGTGCTGGACGAGGCGCTGCGCAGCCCGCACTGGCGCGACTATCTGCAACGCACCGGCCGGCTCGCCCTGCAGTTCGGCTATTCCGATTCGGGCCGCTATGTCGGCCAGACCGCCGCCACCTACCTGATCGAGCGGCTGCGCCTGAAGATCGCGGAGACGCTGTCGCGCCACCGGGTTTCCGGCGTCGAGGTGATCCTGTTCGACACCCACGGCGAGAGCGTCGGCCGCGGTGCCCACCCGGGGTCGCTGGCCGACCGGCTGCGCTATCTGTCGCCGACCGCGAGCCGGCAGGCGCTGAACAAGGCGTCGCTGGCGGTGCGCGAGGAAAGCGCGTTCCAGGGCGGCGATGGCTACCTGCTGTTCGGCACCGCGGAGCTGGCGCTGGCCAGCGTGGCCCGCATCGCCGAGCACGCCTTTCACCCCGCCGCCGGGCCGATCGAGGACCCGGTCTACGCCGATCCCGATTTCGCCTCGGATTTCTTCGCCACCGTCCGGGCCGGCATGGAGGAGCTGGTGGGCGATGCCGGCTATGGCGCGCTGCTCGGCGCGTACGGGCCGGCCCTGCTCGACCCGACCGGCTCGCGCCCGCCGGCGCGCCAGACCGACGGCATGGGCGCGGCGACCCGGGTGCGCCATCCGCGCGAGCTGCGCGCGATCCCCAACAACGCCATCCTGCAGCAACTCGGCTGGATGGCGAACACGCTGCAGGGGCTGGGGGTCGCGGCCGCCCGCCATCCCGAGACGTTTCCGGAAATGCGCCGCACCAGCCGCCGCTTTCACCGCGCGCTCGACCTCGCCGCGCACGCGCTGGCGCATTCCGACCTCGACGTGCTGCGTGCCGTGGTGGGCACGCTCGACCCCGGCACGTGGCTCGACCGCGCCGCCCACACCGCCCGGCCGGGCCGGCGCGAGGCCCTGGTGGCGGTGGCGCAGGCGCTCGAGCGGCTGGACCTGTGGGCGATGGTGCAGTCGATGTTCCGCCGCGTGCAGGCCGACCACCTGGCACTACGCGCGGCCTGGCCGGACGCGCCGGTGATGGGCGCGCGGGAGCTGCTGCTGCACGCCTTGCGGCTGGCGGTGATCCACCGCACCTGGCTGCTGGCCACCCGCATCCCGGAGTTCTCGCCGCGCCACGGGGTGACCCGGCGCCACCTCGAGGCGGCGGTGCTGCGGCTGGAGATTCCGGCCGCGCTGACCCTGCTGGGCGAGATTTTTCCGCAGGCCCCGGACGCCTCGGCCGACTGCGACTACGCCGAACCGGCCGGTCCGCGGGCGTCCCAGGCCTACGCCACCGAGCACGCCCAGGTGTTCGCGCCGATGCGCCGGCTGTTCGACCTGGCGCGCGAGATCGCCACCGCGATCACCCATGAGGTGGGGGCGTTCGGGTAACCTGCGGCGTGTCGAAGCGCTTGGAGAAGAACACCCGGTCGTAGCCCGGCGGAAAATCGTGCAGCACGCCGAACGGGGTGTAGCCGAGCTTGCGGTAGAACGCCGCGGCCTGGAAGCTGAAGGCATCGACATGGGCGCCGAGGCAACCGCGCTCCCGCGCCTCGTCCTCCGCCGAGGCCATCAGGGTGGCGCCGATGCCCTGGCCGCGCAACGGTTCGGGGATGAACAGCATCTGCACATGCAGCCAGCGGAAAGTGGTGCAGCCCCACAAGCCGCCGGCCACCAGCCCGTCGTCGTTGCGGATCGGCAGCACCAGCCAGTGCAGCCGGGTCGGCCCGATCAGCGGTTCGGAGTCGGCGTCCAGCGCCTGGAAGATGGCCTCGAACGTGCCGGGCTCAGGGCGGTCGTAGCGGGCGGGTCGGGACAGAGTCGCGGTCACCCGGCGAGTCCTACGGCGACAAGGTGAAACAGGCCCTAACGGATGCTCTTGTTTCGTTGCGGCGAAGGCCCCGGCGTCCCCTCCCGGGCAACAGCGGTTGACGTACGGGACACCGTTCCGCATGGATGCCATCCGACACCGGTCGGGCGCCGGCTGCCCGGCGGCAGAAGGAGGGACCATGCACAAGATCGGTCGCCGTGCGGCGTTGGGGGCGCTGGCCGCCACGGCATTCGCCGGCAGCGCCGGCGCGCAAGCCCGGTTCCAGGGCCGTCAGCTCGTCTCGCAGGGTTTCGGCGGTCCGACCCAGGACGTGCTGCAAGCCGTGGTGTTCGATGTGCTCGACCGCCGCGAGGGCTGCAAGTCCACCCAGGTGCCGCTGCAATCCGCCGCCGCCTTCGCACGCATGCGGGCCGAGGCCGCCGCGCCGCAGCTCGACATGTACCAGTTCTCCGGCGGGCAGGAAAAACTGGCCGCGGCGGAGGGCCTGACGGCGCCGCTCGGCCAGCTCGCGAACCTCGCCGACGTGCCGGCGGCGATGAAGGATGCAGCCGGGCACTGGACAACCTTCGCGGTGATCGCCGAGGGCATCCTCTATCGCACCGACAAGGTGAAGACGCCGCCGCGCAGCTACAAGGATTTCCTCGATCCCGCCTATGACGGGCACCTCGCCTTTCCGACCATCACCAACGGTTACGGCACCGATTTCCTGGTCATGCTGGCCCGCGCCTTTGGCGGCGGCGAGAAGAACATCGAGCCCGGTTTTGCGGCGATGGCGAAGTTCGCGGCCGGCGCCACGATCTTTCGCGCGGCGTCCGAGGTGCCGGGGCTGTTCGCCCAGGGCGACGTGTGGATCATGCCGTACGACTCGACCTCGGCGAAGCGTTGCAAGGACGCCGGCCTGCCCATCGCCTTCGCCGCCCCCGAGGAGGGCAGCGTCGCCTCGCCGTGCACGGTCTGCGTCGCCGCGAAGTCGCCGAACGTCGAGCTGGCCCGGGCGGCGGTGGACCAGTTCATCTCGGTCGAATCGCAGACCGGCATTGCCGAGTCGCTGCAATGGGCGCCGACCAACGCCCGCGTGCGGCTGACCGAGGCGCTGGCGAAACAGCTGCCGCGGCCGGACCAGCTCGTCACCCTCGACATGGTCACGATGACGCAGGCCCGTCCGCAATGGACGGAAAGGTGGAACCGCGAGATCGGCCATTGATCCAGCGGCGCGGCGCGCCCGTCCTGCTGCTCGCGCCGGTCGGCGCGCTGTTACTGCTGCTGTTCGTGCTCCCGCAGGCCGGCATGCTGGCCGCCAGTCTCGATGCGCCGCGCTGGAGTTTTGCCCATTACGCGCATTTCCTCGGCGACGCCCACTATCTCGGCGTGCTCGGCCGGTCGCTGCTGTTGGGCGTGCTGGTGGTGGCGGTGACGCTGCTGCTCGGCCTGCCGCTGGCCTACTGGCTCGCCCGGTTGCAGAGCCGGTGGGCGCCGGCGCTGCTGCTGCTCGCCACCTTTCCGCTGTGGATCAGCGCCGTGGTGCGCTCGTTCGGCTGGGTCGTGTTACTTGCCCGCAGCGGCCTGGTCAGCACGGCGCTGCGCGACGCCGGCCTGGTCGGGCGTTCCTTCCAGTTGCTCTACTCGATGACCGGCGTGGTGCTGGCGTTGGCGCAGGTGCTGCTGCCGTTCATGCTGCTGAGCCTGTACGGGGTGATTCGCGCAATCAGTCCGGAACTCGAACGGGCGGCGCAGAACCTCGGCGCCGGCCCGCTGCGGGCGGCCCTGCTGACCACCCTGCCGCTGGCCGCGCGCGGCATCCTGTCGGCGTCGTTGCTGGTGTTCGCGCTGTCGGTCAGCGCCTTCGCGACCCCCAGCCTGGTCGGCGGCGCACGCGTGCAGCTGATGTCCACGACCATCTACGAGCAGATGACCGAACTGGCGGACTGGCCCTTCGCCGCCGCGGTCGCGTTCATCCTGCTGGCCGTCGTCGGGTTCATCGCCATTCTCTATACGCGCCTGGGCAGCGGCGCCGACGGGGTGGCGCGGCGATGATGCGGGTGCTCGGCCTGGTGAGCTTCCTGGCCTTCCTCTATCTCCTGCTGCCCGTGCTGGTGGTGGTGGGCAGCGCCCTGGGGGAAACCAGCTACCTGGCGTTTCCGCCGCATGGGCTGACGCTGCGCTGGTTCGCCGTCGCGCTGGCCGATCCGCGCTATGCCCACGCCTTCCTGACCAGCCTGGTGGTGGCGGCGGCGACCACGCTGGCCGCGCTGCTGCTCGGCCTGCCCGCCGCCTATGCGCTGGCGCGCTTCGACTTCCCGGGCCGGCGCTTCGTCGAGACCGCCCTGATGATGCCGCTGATCCTGCCGGCGCTGGTGCTGTCGATCGCGCTCACGCTGTTGTTCAGCCGGAGCGGCTTCACCGCCGGCACGGCGCGGCTGGTGGTGGCGCATCTGGTGATCTGCACGCCCTATGTCGTGCGCGTCGCGCTGCCCGTGTTGCAGCGGCTCGACGTCGCGCTGGAGGAGGCGGCGCAGAATCTCGGCGCTTCGCCGCTGGCCGGTTTCCTGCTGGTCACGCTGCCCGCGATCCGGCCCGGCGCGATCGCCGCCGCCACGCTGGCCTTCATCGTCAGCTTCGACGACATCGACCTGGCGATCTTCCTGGCCGATCCGCGCGCGCCGACGCTGCCGGTGGTGATCTACTCCGCCATTCAGCTTGGCATCGATCCCGGGGTGGCGGCGATCTCCGCCCTGCTCGTGTTGCTCGCCGGCGCGGGCATGGCGACCTACCAGATTCTGCTGTGGCGGAGGCAGGCCGCATGAACGAGGTGGAGCTGGACGGGTTGACCACGCGCTACCCCGGCGGCGGGACGATCGGTCCGGTCTCGCTGGCGCTGCGGCGCGGCGAGTTGCTGTCGCTGCTCGGCCCGTCGGGCTGCGGCAAGACCACCGTGCTGCGCATGCTGGCCGGCTTCGTGCCGCCCACCGCCGGCAATATCCGGCTGCGCGGCGTGGACGTGACGCGGGAGCGGCCGCACCGCCGCGGGGTGGCGCTGGTGTTCCAGAACTTCGCCCTGTTCCCGCATCTCACGGTGTTCGACAACATCGCCTTCGGGCCGCGCCGGCACGGCGTGGCGCGGGCGGAGGTCGCGCGCCGGGTCGAACGGTTGATCGCCCAGATGCGCCTGGAGGGGTTCGCGGAGCGGCGCCCGGACGCGCTTTCGGGCGGCCAGCAGCAGCGCGTCGCGATCGCCCGGGCGCTTGCCATCGAGCCGGCGATCGTGCTGCTGGACGAGCCTTTCTCCAGCCTGGATGCGCAGTTGCGCGAGAGCACCCGGTTCGAGCTGCGCGCGCTGCAACAGGAAATCGGCTTCACCGCCATCCTTGTCACCCACGACCAGAGCGAGGCGCTGTCGGTTTCCGACCGGGTCGCCATCATGCGGGCCGGCCGGCTCGAGCAGATCGGCACGCCGCACGAGGTTTATCACGCCCCGGCGACCGAATTCGTCGCCGGCTTCGTCGGCCGGGCCAATAAGATCCCGGGCGGCATCGTGCGGCCGGAGACCATCCGCATCGTTGCGCCCGGCACCGCCGGCGCGCTGTCCGGCACGGTCGGCACGGCCGCCTTCCTGGGGGCCGGCAGCGAGATCGTGCTGCAAACCGCCGGCGGGCAAACCCTGACCGTGGCGACGGACGGCCAGGCGCCGCTGCGCCACCCGCCCGGTTCCACCATCTGGATCACCTGGCCGCCGGACGCGGTCATCCGTTTCGGAGACAGCCCATGACCCTCGGCACCGCCCACTCGCAACCCGGCAAGATCACGCGCGGCTATGTGGAGCTGGGCGCTTATCCCGATGCGCCGATCGTCTCGGCCGCCATGGTGGCGACGGGCGCGCGGGATGGGCCGACCCTGTGGGTGCAGGCCGGGGTGCACGGTCCCGAGGTGGCCGGGCAACTGGCGATCGCCCGGTTCCTGCGCGGGCTGGACATGGCGGCGCTGCGCGGGCGGATCGTTTGCCTGATGGTGGCGAACCCGTTGGGCTTCCGCGGCTACAACCGGCTGACGCCGCAGGATGGGGTGAACCTGAACCGGGTGTTCCCGGGCAGGCCCGACGGCACCGTGACGGAGCAACTGGCGCACCGCGTGCTGGAACTGGCGCTGGGCACCGGCGACGTGCTGCTCGACCTGCACTCCGGCGGCGACCTGACGATCACGCCGTTCTACGTGATCTATGCGAAGGGGGCGGGGGCGCCGTCGGAGCGCGCCGCGGCGCTGTCGCGCTGCGTCGGCTCGCGGCTGCAATGGGGGTCGGACGAGGACTGGATGGACGGGTCGTTCATCACCAACGCGACGCGGCGGGGCAAGCCGGCGCTGATCGTGGAGAGCGGCGGCGGCGCCCGCGTGCGCGACGAGGATCTGCTCAACATGCAGACCGCTCTCGCCGGGCTGTGTCAGGCGCTGGACATGCTGCCCGGCACGCCGCCGGCGGCATCCGGCGTGCGCTATGGCGGCAATGCGGTGCACCTGAAATCCCGCGCGGGCGGCTTCTGGCACCCGCTGGTGCAGCCCGGCGAGGACGTGCGGCAAGGCCAGCCCATGGGCAACGTGGTCGATATCTGGGGCGACACCATCGAGACCACCACGTGCCTTTATCCGCGGGGCTGGATCGGCTCGATCCGCCGGCCGTTCATGCCGATCTATGCCGGGGATCAGGTGATCGAGCTGGTGGAGTCGGTCGGGGCCTGAGCGCGTCGGCGGCGGTCAGCCCGGGAAGGCGCCGTCCAGGAACGCCGCCACCGCCGGGATGCCGCGCAGGGCCAGCAACTCGGCCTCGGTGGGCAACTGCGGGCGGTCGCGGTTGCGGTTCACCATGCACAGGAAGCCGAAGCTCTCGCCCTCGGTGGCGCGGAACTGGTGCCAGGTCCAGGCCGGGATGGTGACGAGGTCGAACGGCTTGACCGCCCGCACCTCGGTGCCGAGCAGGCAATGCCCGCGGCCGCGAAAGATCATCACGCCGTGCATGTGCTGGTGGCGTTCGAGCGTCGAATAGCCGCCCGGCGCCATTTCGAAATAGCGCAGCTCGCAGCACAGCGCTTCTTCCTCGAACAGCACCTGGCGCGAGATGTCGCGGAACGGCGCGCTGCCGTCCTCCTTGTAGCGCCGGTGCTCCACCGCATCCCAGCGGAAGTCGCCGAAGTCCCGAATGCCACTCTGTCCGGTCATGCGAAATAGGCCTCCACGGCGCGATGGAACGCCGCCCCTTCCTGCTCGATGCGCGCGCCCGCCAGCAGCAGGCTGCCGCCGATCAACAGCATCACGTCGGGGCCGAAGAAGTCCAGCAACTCGGGCACGCGCGCCAGCTCCATGCCGCCGGCCGGCGTCGGCAGGCCGGCGCGCAGCCCGTGCAGGGGCGCCAGCGCGCGCGCGGACAGGCTCGCGCACATCGACGGCGGGAAGCCGAAGCGGCCGCCGTAATTGGCGAAGATCAGCGCGTCGGCCCCCCATAGCCGGAACAGCGTGCCGAACAGCAGGTCCGGCGCGATCTGGCCGCCGCCGCTCATCGAGGGATGCGCCAGCACCGCCATCTCCGGCCATTCCCGAGCGAGCGCCTGCAACGTCGCGACCCCGGAGAGCATTGGCGCCATCATCACGGTGTCGATGCCGCAATCGCGGACCAGGCGAAGCTGCGCCTGCATGCGGCCCCAGTCGCCGTTGAGCATGGGCACGTAGCGCGTCGGATGGCCGGTCAGCACGCCGGCGCGGCGCACCGCTTCGGCGATCGCCGGCACGCGCCGGGCGAAGGGGGAAAACGCCTGGTCGGCGTGGTTGTGGTCGTCCTTGATGTAGTCGAGCCCGCCGAGGGCGAGCCGGTGCGCGAGCTCGGCCAGTGCCGGCACGGGCAGGCCCTGCGGCTTGATGGCCGTCGCGGTCAGCGGCCGCCGGCCCGCGCCGACGCGCGCGCGCAGTCCCTCCAGCCCGTGCCGCGGCCCGCCGAAGGTGGCGGCGAAGGCCAGCGGAATCTCCACGTCCACCAGGCTGACGCAGGCATGCATCGAGGTGTTGCCGAGGATCATGTTCAGCATCTGCCCGGCATCCGTGCCGACCGTCTCGACCGCCAGCGCGATTTTCACCGCGAAGGCGCCGTCGCCGAGGTCGGCGATGCCGGCGACCTGGCCGACGATATCGGCCAGCACGCGGGCATCGGTGATGGCGGGCAGCGGCATCTCGACGCTCTGCTCGACGGCGATGCCCTGGGCGCGGGCCTCGATCTCATGGGCCGGGCAGCGCACGTGGTAGGTCGTGTGGAAACGGGTGGACATCAGTCGGGCCTTCCCAGCCGCTCGAGCTCGATCGCCGGGCAGCGGTTCATGATCACCTCGATCCCCGCCGCCTCGGCCGTCGCCGCCGCCGCGTCGTGGCGGACGCCGAGCTGCATCCACACCACGCCCGCGCCGATGGCGATGGCCTCCTCGACGATGCCCGGCACCGCATCGGCGATGCGAAAAATGTCCACCATGTCGACCGGCCCGGGAATGTCGCGCAACGCGGCATAGACGCGCTCGCCCTGCAGATCCCGCCCGGCGAGGCCGGGGTTCACCGGGATCACCCGGTAGCCCTTGCCCTGCAGGTATCGCATCACGCCGAAGCTGGGCCGGGCCGGGTTGGCGGAGGCGCCGACCATGGCGATGGTGCGGACCCGTTGCAGGATGCCGCGGATTTTGGCGTCGGAGTACTCGGGACTGCTGCTCATGGTGGGATGGGTCCGGACGGGGGCACTGGGTTAGCCCACAGTGTTATCCGGCCGCAACCGGGCCGGCAGGGTGGCCAGGCTGTCCACGGTATCGAAGTCGCGCAACACCGAATCGTCACCCGCCTCGACCTCGGCCACCTGCTCTTCGTGCCGCTTCAGCAGGCCGCGCGCCCCGGTGTCGCCCGAGAGGGAAAGGATTTCGGCAAAGAAGGCGCGGTCCCACAGCACCGGGTTGCCGGCGTGGCCCTGGTGGGTGGGCAGCACGATGGCGCGGCCCTCGTCGGGGTCGTAGGCCGCCAGGATGCGGTCGAGTACGCGCCCGGTGACCAGCGGCATGTCGCCCAGGCACACCAGGACTGCCGCCACCTCGGCGGGCAGGGCGGCGATGCCGGCCTTCAGGCTGGCCGACAGGCCGGCGGCATGGTCCGGCGCATCGACGAAGGTGACGGGCCGGCCAGACAGCGTGGCGCGGATGTCCTCGCCGCGATGGCCGGTCACCACCAGCACCGGCCGGGCCTGCGAGGCGAGCACGTTGTCCACCACCCGGGCGATCATCGGCTTGCCCGCGCGGTCGGCGATCAGCAGCTTGTTGTGGGGTGCCATGCGGGTGGACTGGCCGGCGGCCAGCACCACCGCCGCGACCGGAGCCCGACGCGGCTCGGCCGGCTTGCCGGCGGCGCGGGCGCGCGGCAGCGGCCGGGCGTCGGTGTCCTTCAGCAGCCCACCCACCCCCATGCGCATGATTTCCGCCGGTCCCACCGGGAGGCCGGCGAAGACGCGTTGCAGCACCAGGTCGATGCCGTTGGCTTTCGGACTGCGCGCGCAGCCCGGCAGGACGAAGGCGGGAACGGCGCCGATCCGGCCCAGGCAGATCAGGTTGCCCGGGTCCACCGGCATGCCGAAATGGGTGATTTTTCCGCCCGCGCGCACCACGCCGGCGGGGCCGACATCGCGGCGGTCGACAGTGGCCGACGCGCCGGCCACCAGCAGCAACTGCGCGCCGGCCTCGAGCAACTGGCGCAGCGCTTCGGCGATCGCCGTGGTTTCGTGGGCGCAGCGCAGCGGCGCCAGCAGCGTGCCGGTCAGGCCGGCGACGCGCGCCTCGGTGGCGGCGATGGTGGCTTCTGTGACTTGCTCCTTCAGCCCGGGCAACTCGGTGAGCACCAGGCCGACGCGCAGCCGGCGGAAGGGATGGATCGAGAGCACGGGCGCGGCGCGGGCGATGCGTTCCACATCGTCGAGCACAGCGCCGGGCACGGCGAAGGGGATCACTTTCACCGTGGCCACCATGTCCCGGGGTGCCACCGCGTTGGCATCGGGCAGGGTGCCGAGGGTGAGGCCCTCGTGACACGCGTTGATCCGGTCCACCGCCGCCGCATCGACTCGCAGCAGGCCGGGAACGCCGGCGTGCAGGTTCACCCGTCCGGTGCCGGCGCGTCCGCGTGTCAGGTTGGGCGCATCCAGCGCGGCGGCGAGGCGCTCAGCGGCCTCGTTCTCGGCGATGTCGCCCGCCTCGAGGCGGGCGGCGACCACTTCCGTGCGGCCGGCCTCGCGCAGCGCGGCGATGGCGGCCTCGTCCAGCACCGCGCCCTTCTTCAGCACCCGACCCGGCAGGCGATGGGAATGGGCGGCAATGGCGCTAAGGGCTTCGTCGAGCGGGAAGGCGGCGAAGATCATGCGGGCCGCGACTGCAACGTCGCGAGAACCGTTCGGAGTTGCCCGGCCAGTGCGGGAACGTCGCGTTGCACCGCTTCCCAGACGGCCTCGAGATCGACTGTATCGTAGCCGTGTGCCAACCGGTTCCGCATGCGGTACGCCTCCCGCCACGGCACTTCCGGATGGCGTGCGACCAATTCGGGGCAATGTTCCAGCACCCGGCGGGACGCCTCGCCGATGATCTCCAGGTTGCGGATGACCGCGGCAGTTGCCAGACGCGAGGCCATGAACTCGGCCTTGCTCAGCCCGGCAATGAACACGCCGATCTCATCGGCAGCCAGCGCCATGTGGCCCACGTAGTCAACGGCGCGGTCCGATCGGTCAGTCACACCGGTCTGGCTTCCGCCAGGATACGCTCGCGTGCCCGTCGCGGCAGTTCCGAGGGCGTCAGGACCTGAACCGGAACATGCAGCAGATCCTCCAGCGCGCCTTCGAGACGCGCGAGGTCGAACAGCGACGTTCCCTGCACGATATCGACCACCAGGTCGAGGTCGCTCTCGGCGGTGTCCTCGCCGCGCAGCACGGAGCCGAACACGCGCGGATTGCGGGCGCGGTTTGCCTCGGTCAGACGACGGATTTCGGCGCGGTGCCGCTCCATTGCCTCGGACGGTCGCATCCGGGTGCTCTCCTGCTTCACGGACGACATCCTACCACGATCACGCCCCTCACGCTGCCGCCTTGGTGCCGAGCGGCGAGCCGCGGCGCACCGCCACGAACTCGGCGAGAATGGAAAGCGCGATCTCCGGCGCCGTCACCGCCTCGATATTCAACCCCACCGGCCCACGGATGCGCGCCAGCGCCGCCGCGTCGTGGCCGCGTTCGGCCAGCCGGCGCAGCCGCGCCGCGTGCGTCTTCCGGCTGCCCAGGGCACCGATGTAGAACGCCTCGCTGCGCAGCGCCCGGTCCAGCGCCGGGTCGTCCAGCTTGGGGTCGTGCGTCAGCGTCACCACCGCCGTGCGCGCGTCGGGCGCCAGCGCGTCCATCGCCTCGTCCGGCCAGTCCGTGCTGATGGTGACGTTGGGAAACCGCTCGGCGGTGGCGAAGGAACGGCGCGGATCGACCACCACGACGGCCAGGTCGAGATGCGCCGCCATCGGCACCAGCGCCTGGGCGATGTGCACCGCGCCGACCACCACCAGCCGCGGCGGCGGGTTATAGGCGTGCAGGAACCACTCCCCATCGGCCAGCGTCACGGTACCGGTGCGGTCGTCGCGCAAGGCCGCGTGCGCCGCCTCGGCCAGCGCGGCCGGTGCGGCGGCGTCGGGGAGCAGCACCTGCTCGCCGGAGGGCAGCTTGGTCGCCAGCACCACCGGCCGTTTTTCCATCCGTGCCGCGGTCAGCGCGGCCAGCACCGCGGGGGTCATGTGAGTTTCTCCACGAACACTTTCACCCGTCCGCCGCAGGCCAGCCCGACCTCCCAGGCGCGCTCGTTGGTGACGCCGAATTCGAGCAGTTGCGGGCTGCCGTCGGCAATCGTCTTCATCGCCGCGTCGGACACCGCGCCCTCGATGCAGCCGCCGCTGACCGAGCCGGCCATCCTGCCGCTCGCCGTCACCGCCATGCGGCTGCCGGCCGGGCGCGGCGAGCTGCCCCAGGTCTCGGTCACCGTGGCCAGCGCCACCTGCTCGCCGGCGGCCCGCCAGGCCGCGGCGGTGGCCAGCACGTCATCGGCATCGATCGGGTTCATGAGGCCATCCTCCAACGGTCCATCTCGCGCGGCGAGGCCGGGCGGGAAAGGCTCTGCACCAGGGCGCGCAGGCTGGCCAGGTTGTGGACCGGACGGAATTCGTCCACGTGCGGCAGCATGGCGCGGATGCCCTGGGATTTTGGCGCGAACCCGTCCCAGCGCAACAGCGGGTTCAGCCAGACCAGCCGCGAGCAGGATTTGTGCAGCCGTTCCATGGTCTCCGCCAGACCCGGCGCGCCGTCGCGGTCGAGCCCGTCGGTGACCAGCAGCACCACCGCGCCCTGGCCCAGCACGCGCTTGGCCCAGCGCCGGTTGAACGTGCCCAGCGCCTCGCCGATGCGGGTGCCGCCGGACCAGTCCGGCACGAGGTGCGAGACCAGCTGAAACGCCACCTCGGCGTCGCGGTGGCGCAACGGGCGCGTCACGTTGGTTAGCCGGGTGCCGAACAGGAAGGTGTGGACACGGTCGCGGTCGTTCGCCACCGCATGCAGGAAGTGCAGCAGGATCTGGCTGTAGCGGCCCATCGAGCCGCTGATGTCGCAGAGCACCACCAGCGGCGGCGGGCGGGTGACGCGGCGGGACGCGGCAACGTCGAGAATCTCGCCGCCCTGCCGCAGGCTGGCCCGCAACGTCGCGCGCAGGTCACTATGCGGGCCGGCGGGATCGGGGCGGCGCCGGCGGGTCCGCCGACGGTCCAGCGGCAGGGCGAGGCGGCGGATTTCCGCCTTGGCGGCGGCGATCTCGGCGGCGCTCATCGCCTCGAAGTCCATTTCCGCCAGGCGTTCGCGATCGGACACGGTCATCGCCGCGTCGATTTCGTCGCGCCTGTCTTCGCGCGGTTTGGGATCGTGCGGCCGCGCCATCGCCTCGGCGAGGCGGCGGCTGCCGGGCGGCGCGCGTTCCGGCGGCTTTTCTTTCCCCGCTTCGAACAACCCCAGCGCCGCCGCTGCCCGCCCCGCCTCGGGATCGCGCCAAAAGAGCAGAAACGCCTGGTCGAACAGGTCCTGGTGTTCGCGCCGGTGGATCAGGGTCGCGCGCAGCGCGGTGTGCACCTGCAGGCGGCTGCCCAGGTCCACCCGCTCCATCGCCTCCAGCGCGGCCAGCACGTCGGCCGGTCCGACCGGCAGACCGGTGCGCCGCAGCACGCGGGCGAAGTTGAGGACGTTGGCGGCGAGCTTGCCGCCGGCCGCCGGGGCGGGGGTGCTCACGCCTCGGCCGCGGCCCGCGCCTCGCCCACCAGGCGGGCGGCCTCCGCCCCTTTCACGCGGGCGATGTCGTCCTGGTATTTCAGCAGCACCCCCAGCGTGTCGTCGACCGCCGCCGGGTCCAGCTCGTGGCGGTCGAGATGCATCAGCGCCGCCGCCCAGTCGATCGTCTCGGCGACCCCGGGCAGCTTGAACAGCTCCTCGCCGCGCAGCAGCTGCACGAAGGCCACGATTTCCGCCGACAGCCGCGCCGGCACGCCGGGCGCCTTGCGGGCCAGGATCTGCCGTTCGCGCCGCGCGTCGGGATAGTCCACCCAGTGGTACAAACAGCGCCGGCGAATGGCGTCGTGCACCTCGCGGGTGCGGTTGGAGGTGATCACCACCACCGGCGCGGTGGCGGCGTGCACGGTGCCGTATTCCGGGATGCTCAACTGGAAGTCGGCCAGAACCTCCAGCAGGAACGCCTCGAACGGCTCGTCGGCGCGGTCCAGCTCGTCGATCAGCAGCACCGCCGGCGGCAGGTCGGGGTCGATGGCGGACAGCAGGGGGCGCGCTTGCAGGAACTCGCGGCCGTAGATGTCGCTGGCCAGCGCCAGCCGGTCGGCGGTGCCGGTCGCCTCGGCGATGCGGATGGCCATGAGCTGGCGGGCGTGGTCCCACTCGTAGGCGGCGGCGGAGAGGTCGAGCCCGTCATAGCATTGCAGCCGGACCAGCCGCCGGTTCAGGCCGCTCGCCAGCACCTTCGCAATTTCGGTCTTGCCGGTGCCCGGCTCGCCTTCCAGGAACAGCGGCCGGCGCATGGCCAGGGCCAGGTGCACGGTGGTGGCCAGCGCCAGGTCGGCGACGTAGCCGCCGGCGGCCAGCAGGGCGGAGGTCTCCGCGACGCTTGCCGGCAGCACTACAGGCTGCTCCCGAACAGCAGGATCAGGATGGCCAGGCAGAGCACCCCGCTGATCCAGCCGATCAGCGGATAGCCGTAGGGGGCGCGCGGGATCATGTCGAACAGGCGGATGACCGCCGGGCCGGCCGCCATGGCCAGCGCCTCGGCGCTCTCCGCCTCGGCGGGCGGGGCCGCCACCAGGGCCGCGAAACGGTCGAAGAAGGCGTCCGCCATCTGCCTGGCGCTGGCATCGATCAGCCGGGCGCCGAGCTGCGCCATCTTGCCGCCGACCTGCGCCGTCACCTCGTATTTCAGCAGGGTGCCGTCGCCATCGGCTTGCAGGGTGACGGTGGCGCCGCCCTTGGCGAAGCCGGCCACCCCGCCCTGGCCCTCGCCGGCGATACGGTAGCCGTTGGGCGGGTCGATATCGGACAAATTCACCCGACCGGTGAAGCGGGCGGCGATCGGCCCGATCTTCACCGAGGCGGTCGCCGTCATCTCGGCGTCCGACAGCTTCTCGAGGCTCTCGCAACCCGGGATCGCGGCCCTCAGCACGAGCGGGTCGTTCAGCGCCTGCCACACCCTGTCGCGGGGCGCCGGGATGCGCCGCTCGCCCGTCATGTCCATGTTGTGAGCCATCCCCCGTTGTGTGCGCCGGACGTTACTTATAGGGGAGGGGGCACGCAATCGACCCCCCTCCGCCCGCCGGCCGATGACAACAATGTGGGGCCCGATCGCTGTTGAGGAGTGCAGCCCATGACCTATCTGGTCGCCGCCGATCAACCCGGCGAGCCCGCCGGCATCCGTTTCCGCCGACTGCTGGAACGGCCGGAGATCGCGCAGATCCCCGGCGCCCACAACGGCATGGCCGCGTTGCAGGCGCGCGCCGCCGGATTCGCGGCGCTCTACCTCTCCGGCGCGGCGATGAGCGCCTCGATGGGGCTGCCCGATCTCGGCGTGATCACGGTGGATGAGGTTTGCTTCTTCATCCGCCAGGTCGCCCGCGCCGCCGGCCTGCCCGTGCTGGTGGACGGCGACACCGGCTACGGCGAGGCGCTGAACGTGATGCACATGGTGCGGTGCTTCGAGGATGCCGGCGCCGGCGCGGTGCACATCGAGGACCAGGTACTGCCGAAGAAATGCGGCCACCTGAACGACAAGAAGCTGGCCGACGCGCACGACATGGCGGCCAAGGTGGCGGCCGCCCGCCGGGCGCGGCGGCACCTGTTCATCATCGCCCGCACCGACGCCGCCGCCAGCGAGGGCATCGACGGCGCGGTGGCGCGCGCGAAGCTCTATCTGGAAGCCGGCGCGGACGCGATTTTCCCCGAGGCGCTAAGCACGCGCGCGATGTTCGAGGAATTTGCCCGCCGCATGCGCGGAACAAAACTGCTGGCCAACATGACCGAGTTCGGCCGCACCCCGTTCTTCACCGCCGCCGAGTTCCAGGAAATGGGCTACCGCATGGTGATCTGGCCGGTGTCCTCGTTGCGGGTCGCGGCGAAGGCGCAGGAGGAGCTGTACGCCTCCATCCGCGCCAACGGCGGCACCCACAAGCTGGTCGATCGCATGCAGACCCGCGCCGAGCTCTACGCCACCATCGGCTACCACGAGTACGAGGCGCTGGACGCGTCGATCGTGACGACGGTGATCCCCACGGCGATGCCGGGGTGATGGCCGGACTGGCCGTGGCCGGGCGGGGCGGCTACAACCGCGCGGCCGTGGAGGAGAGGCTCGCCGCATGACCCGTCGCTCGCTGTTCGCCGCCCTGCTGGGCGCCTCGCTGCTGGCCGCGCCGGCGCTGGCGCAAACCGGCCCACAGCCGGAATTGCCGAAGGAAAAGCTGGTGATCGTCACCCATGACGGCACCCGCCATGACTTCAACGTCGAGATGGCGTTGACCATGGACCAGCAGACCACCGGCCTGATGTTCCGCCCCAGCGTGGCGGCGGACGGCGGCATGCTGTTCGACTGGGGCAGCCCGCGCGAGTCGCAGATGTGGATGCGCAACACGGTCGCCGGCCTGGACATGCTGTTCATCAACGCGGACGGCAGCATTCGCAGCATCGCCGAGCACACGGTGCCGCAGAGCCTGGCGGTGATCGACAGCCGCGGGCCGGTGCGCGCGACGCTGGAAGTGGCGGCCGGCACGGCGGAGCGGCTGGACATCCGGGTTGGCGACAAGGTGTTGCAGCGGATTTTCGGCAACGCGCCGTGAGCCCGGGCTGCGGGCTTGCCTAAAACGCTCCGCTTCCATAGCTTCCGGGCCGGTCGCGGGGCGTAGCTCAGCCTGGCAGAGCACAGCGTTTGGGACGCTGGGGCCGGAGGTTCGAATCCTCTCGCCCCGACCAGCCCCGAATCGGGGTCCGTTCACCCTACTCCTGGTCAATGCAGCCGGGCGTTGGCGCGAATTGACCAGGTCCCTCCCCGAGGCATAACGTTACCATTAAACCTTTAGGACAGGGAGACGCTATTCATGGCCAACCTACTCAAGCAGCGCTGGGCAGCCGGGAAGGCCGCCGTGAATGCCTGGCTCGCCATCCCATCCGGCTTCTCGGCCGAGGTGATCGCCAAGTGCGGCTTCGATGCCGTCACCGTGGACACCCAGCACGGCGTGCAGGACTACCAGTCCATGGTGCAGTGCTTCCAGGCCATGCAGTCGTTCCCGATCACGCCGCTGGTGCGGGTGCCCTGGCTCGAGCCCGGCATCGTCGGCAAGGTGCTGGACGGCGGCGCCATGGGCGTCATCTGTCCGATGGTGAACAACGCCAAGGCCGCCGAGGCACTGGTGCAGTATGCCAAGTACCCGCCGCGCGGTGCCCGCTCGAACGGCCCGATCCGCGCCGCCATGTACGGCGAGGCCACCAGCTACCAGTCGACCGCCAACGACGAGACCCTCGTCATTCCGATGATCGAGACCAAGGAAGCGATCGAGCACATGGACGAGATCCTCGACGTCCAGGGGATCGCCGGCATCTATGTCGGCCCGGCCGACCTGGCGTTCTCGTACGGCAAGACGCCGAAGCTCGACCATGAGGACGAATTCTTCTTCGACATCTACCGCCGCCTGATCGCCGCCTGCAACAAGCGCGGCATCTATCCCGGCATCCACACGGGCCGGGGCGCCTATGCCGCGCGGATGATCAAGATGGGCTTCCGCCTGACCACGATCGCCAACGACAGCGGCCTGATGGCGATGGCGGCGAGGGCCGAGATCGCGACCGCCCGCGAAGGCTCCGACGGTATCGCCTGAACTTCCGCGGCTGATCCGCTAGACTGATCGGGCCGGGCCTTGTGCCCGGCCCGACCGTATTGGGGAAGAACCATCATGGCACCGCCGCTCGTGATCCGCCTGCACCCCGGGGATGGCGTGGTCATCGCCCGCGCGACACTGCCGGTCGGCACGCCGGTCGCCGAGGGCGTGGTAACCGCCACCCGCATCCCGGCCGGCCACAAGGTCGCCATCCGTGCCCATGCCGTGGGCGAGCCGATCCGGCGGTACGGCCAGATCATCGGCTTCGCCACCGCCCCGATCGCGCCGGGTGAGCATGTCCACGTGCAGAATTGCGGCATGGGCGACTTTTCCAAGGACTACGCCTGGGGCGTCGACGCCCGCCCCACCGACTTCATCGCCAGCCCCGCCACCTTCCAGGGCATCCGCCGCCCGGACGGGCGGGTGGCCACGCGCAACTACATCGGCATCGTCACCAGCGTGAATTGCAGCGCCCACGTCGCCTCGCTGGCGGCCGACGCGTTCCGCCGCAACCCGTTCACCGGACAGGACGGGCTGGCCGACTTCCCCAACGTGGACGGGGTGGTGGCGCTGACCCACAAGACGGGCTGCGGCATGTCGACGAGCGAGGCGCTGGCGCTGCTGCGCCGCACCCTGGGCGGCTATGCAAGGCACGCCAACTTCGCCAGCGTCGTCGTGATCGGCCTGGGCTGCGAGATGAACCAGATCGGCGGGCTGATGAGCGAACAGAAGCTGTCCGGCCGGCTGCGGTCGCTCGAAATCCAGGAGATGGGCGGCACCCGCAAGACCGTGGCGGCAGCCGTCGGCTTCGTGCGCGAGGCGCTGGCCGACGCCAACCGCGTGCGGCGCGAGAGCGTGCCGGCCAGCGAACTGACGGTCGGGCTACAATGCGGCGGCTCCGACGGCTACTCCGGCGTCTCCGCCAATCCCGCCCTCGGCGCCGCCAGCGACCTGGTGGTCCGCCACGGCGGCACCGTCATTCTGTCCGAAACCCCCGAGACCTATGGCGCCGAACACCTGTTCACCCGCCGCGCCGTCAGCCGGCAGGTCGGCGAGAAACTCGTCGACCTGATGCACTGGTGGGAGGACTACACCGCCCGCGAGGGGGCGGCGATGGACGCCAATCCCAGCCCCGGCAACAAGGCGGGGGGGCTGACCACCATCCTGGAGAAGTCGCTCGGCGCCATGGCCAAGGCCGGCAGCACCAACCTGGTCGACGTGGTGCACTACGCCGAGCCGGTGACCGAGAAGGGCTTCGTGTTCATGGATACGCCGGGCTACGACCCGGTGTCCGCCACCGGCCAGGTGGCCGGCGGGGCCAATTTGGTGTGCTTCACCACCGGCCGCGGCAGCGTGTTCGGCTGCAAGCCGTCACCGTCGATCAAACTCGCCTCCAACACCGCGATGTTCACGCGCATGGAGGACGACATGGACGTGAACTGCGGCACCATCCTGGACGGCGCGGAAACCGTGCAGGAATGCGGCCAGCGGATCTTCGAACTGATGCTCAAGGTGGCCAGCGGAGAGGCAACCAAATCGGAAAGCCTCGACGCCGGCGCCAACGAGTTCGCCCCCTGGGTGCTCGGGGCGACGATGTAGGCAAGCCAGGCCAGGGGCGCAGCTCGTGGCCGTCGCTTTGCCGTGCCGAACGTTCAGGGCGGGATCGCATGGCGCGCCATCGCGCCGTCCCAAACCTTGTCCCGGTCGCCGTCGAAGATCAGTTCGGGATCTTCCGGTTCGACGAACCAGGCACCCTGCGCCAACTCGCCTTCGAGCTGGCCCGCCCCCCAGCCGGTGTAACCGAAGGCGAGGAGGCTCTTCGCCGGGCCTCGGTTGTGGCCGATGTCGAGCAGGACTTCGGGGCTGACGGTCATCGCCACGCGGCGATCGATGTCGATGGTGCCGGGGCAATGGTAGTCCGCGCTGTGCACGGTGAAACCACGTGTGGGTTCGACGGGGCCGCCGGCGAAGATGCGGACACTGCCGGTGATCCCGACGCTGCTTTGGCCGACCGCCTCGAGCAGGTCGGCGAGCGGCCGGTCGGCAACCGGGCGGTTAACCATGATGCCGAGCGCGCCGTTGGCGTCGTGCAGCACGATCAGGATAACGGCGTGGCGGAACCGCGGGTCGCCCATGTCTGGCGCGGCGACGAGGAGTTGGCCGGCCAGCGAGGGAGCTTGAGGCTGCGCTTCTCCATTCGGCAGTTCGGCCGGGGCGGACGACAGCAGCACGCCGAGCAACAAAAGCGCTGGCTGGAACCACGTGAGAGGCATGGGGCACCGGTCCGTCGCGCTGAACGCGGTTTTTATCCGCAATGCCCCGGAAGCGTCCACCGACTTGCGACTTCGGCCCCCGCAACCAACGACCGCACCGGCGTCATCGGCATCGCGAGGCGACGCCGATGGCCGTTCGGTATGGGCGGGTCCTGCTACGCCGTCGCCGTCTCGAGCGTCGGGTAGTCGGTGTAGCCGTGTCGCCCGGGGGTGTAGAAGGTTGACGGATCGGGTGTGTTGAGTGGCGCGCCCTCGGCGAAGCGGCGGGGTAGGTCGGGGTTGGCGATGAACAACATGCCGAACGCCACCGCGTCCGCTTCCCCGGCGGCCAGCACCTTTTCCGCGCCGACCTGGGTGAACTTTTCGTTGGCGATCACCTTGCCGCCGAAGATCGCCTTCAGCCGCGGCGCCAGCCGCGGCGGGTCGACCCGCTCGCGGAGGAACAGGAAGGCGATGTTGCGCCGGCCCATTTCGGCGGCCACGTAGCCGAAAGTGGCGGCGGGGTCGGAATCGCCCATGCTGTTGTTTTCGCAGCGCGGCGACAGGTGCATGCCGACGCGGCTGGCGCCCCAAACGCCGATGCAGGCGTCGGTCACTTCCAGCATCAGCCGCGCGCGGTTCTCGATCGGCCCGCCATAGGCGTCGGTGCGGCGGTTGCTGCCGTCCTCGAGGAACTGGTCGATCAGGTAGCCGTTCGCGCCATGCACTTCGACGCCGTCGAAGCCGGCTTTTTTCGCGTTCTCGGCGCCGCGGCGGAAGGCGGCGACGACGGCGGGGATCTCCTCGGTCGTGAGCGCCCGCGGGGTCACGTACGGCCGCGCCGGGTGAAGCCGGCTGACATGGCCGAGCGGTGCGATGGCGCTGGGCGCCACCGGCAGCGCGCCGCCGAGATGGACCGGATCGGAGATCCGCCCGACGTGCCAGAGTTGCGCCACCATGCACCCGCCGGCCGCGTGCACCGCGTCGGTTATCCGCCGCCAGCCCACGATCTGCTCGTCGGACCAGATGCCCGGCGTGTCCGGGTAGCCGACGCCCATCGGGGTCACCGAGGTGGCCTCGCTGATGATCAGCCCGGCCGAGGCGCGCTGAACGTAATACTCCGCCATCAGGGCGTTGGGCACGCGCCCGTCGGGGTCGGCGTGGGAGCGCGTCAGCGGAGCCATGACGATGCGGTTCCTGAGGCGCAACCCGCCGAGGGTCAGCGGGTCGAACAAACTGGGCATCATTGCGTCCTGTACCTGACTAACGATTGGCTATCATAATGGCGCGGCGGCGCGGCGGGCGACCAGATGCCACTGGGACAGGGCTGGGATGTTGGCTTTCTCCTTGTCCGGCCGCGTCACGGCCAGGCGAGCAGGCGGTGGCCGAGGAACATGGGAATCGCCGCCGCCGGGCGGGCTGGGAAACGAAGCCGGGCGGGCGGCAATTCGTCGATCGACTCGAACAGGCGGCCGTAGCTGGCCTGCACCCGGGCGCGGTCAAGTCCGGGTCCGAGCAGCAGCGCGTCCTCGCCGAGCCGGCTGGCCGGGCCGGGGGCGTAGTTGTATTCGCGGCCATCGGTGTTGAGGCAGAGCACGGGCGGATCGCCGCCGAGCGCGTAGTCGAGCTTGCCGGTGACCCACCAGGACGCACCCGCGATCACCGTGCCGGGCCGGCGCAGCAGGCCGCGTTCGTCCAGGTCGCCGCGCAGCGGGGTCCAGTCGAGTGCCTGCAGCCCCGGGTCGAAGCCCGGCGCGACGGCGCCGAGCCAGTGCCAGCGCAACTCGGCCGCGGTCACCAGCAGCCCGCAGGCCAGCAGCGCGGCGGTCGCCGCGGTGGCGCGCCGCAGCAGTCGGGGGCGGGCTTCGGCGAGCCGCGCCAGTTCGGCGCCGAGCAGCGGGAAGGCGAACAGGTAGCCCGGCACCGCCCAGTGCGGCAGCACGCGGTGCGACCACAACGCCACCACGGCGAACAGGACGATGGGGGGCAGCGCCAGGCAGCACAGCAGCCAGCTTTGCCAGGCCCGCGGTCCGGCACGCAGGCCGCGCGCCAGGGCGACAAGAAGCCCGGCCCAGATCCACGGCAGCAGGTAGAGCGCCGCGCCGCCCAGCACCAGCAGCGGGCCGGCGGGGTGCAACCCCTGCGCCACCGCCCGCCCCCCCTGGAAGGCGAAGCTGGCCCAACCCTCGCTGGCGTTCCATGCCAGCGCGGGGGCGAACAGCGCCGCCGCCAGCGCCGCCGCCACCCAGGGCTGCGGGCGCGCCAGCCAGCGCCGGTGGACGGGGCTGCTCGCCAGGTACAGCACGGCGCCGGCGAGCGTGAGCACGGCGGAGTATTTCGACAGCAGGGCGAGCCCGGCGCCGGCTCCGGCGCCGAGCCACCAGCCCCAATTTGTGTCCTCGCCCGGCAGGGCGCGCATCAGGCAATAGCCGGCGCCGAGCAGGGCGCAAACCAGCGGGCCGTCCGGCAGCACCCAGAAGCCGGTGGTGATGCCCAGCACCGGGGCGAGGTTCAGCGCGACGGCCGCCCACAGCCCGGCCCGCGGCGAGCCGGCCAGCGCGCCCAGCGCGTAGACCAGCCCCGTGGAGACGGCAAACAGCGCCACGAAGGGCAGCCGCACCACCAGGGGCCGCTCGCTGCCCAGCAGCATCGCCGCCCCGCGCGACAGCCACCAGGACAGCGGCGGGTGGTCGAAATAGCTCAGGTGCAGCACCCGACCCGCCGCCACCATGTAGGTTTCGTCGATGCCCAGGCCGAGTTCGGCCGCCATCAGCAGGCGCAGCAGCGCCGTGCCGGCGATCAACGCCGCGAGCAGGCCCAGGCAGCGGGTGCGGGACATAATGGGTCGGGGCGGGGCGGCCGGAGCCGCCGCGCCCCGTGGTTCAGGCCGCGACCAGCGTCTGTTTCTGTTCGCCGAGGCCGTCGATGCCCAGCCGCATTACCTGGCCCGGCCGCAGGAACACCGGCTCGGGCTTCTTGCCCATGCCGACGCCCGGCGGCGTACCGGTGGAGATGATATCGCCGGGATGCAGGGTGATGAAGTGGCTGACGTAGGAGACCAGCTTGATGACGCCGAAGATCATCGTCTTGGTGTTGCCGGTCTGCATGCGCTTGCCATCAACGTCGAGCCACATGGGCAGGCTCTGCGGATCGGGGATTTCGTCCTTGGTCACCATCCAGGGACCGATGGGCCCAAAAGTGTCGCAGCTCTTGCCCTTGGTCCACTGGCCGCCGCGCTCGATCTGGTACTCGCGTTCGCTGACGTCGTTGACGATGCAGTAGCCCGCGACATGGGCCATCGCGTCCGCCTCGGAGACGTAGCTGGCCTTGGTGCCGATGACGATGGCCAGCTCGACTTCCCAGTCGGTCTTCTTCGAGCCGCGCGGCACCTTCACGTCGTCGTACGGGCCGTTGTAGGCGCCGAGCGACTTGAGGAACATGATCGGTTCCTTGGGAAGCTGGGCGCCGGTCTCGGCGGCGTGGTCGGCGTAGTTCAGGCCGATGCAGACGAAGTTCAGCGGCCGCGCGATGCAGGGGCCGATGCGGTGCTTGCCGTGCAGGATCGGCAGCGTGTCGGCGTCGCGCGCGCCGAGTTTGGCCAGCCCCTCCGGCGACAGCGCGGCGCCGTCGATGTCCGCCACCACGTCCGACAGGTCGCGGATGTTTCCCGCCTTGTCCATCAATCCGGGTTTCTCGGCGCCCGTGGGGCCCCAGCGCAGCAGCTTCATGGTGTCCTGATCCTTCTCAAAGGGTCATGCCGCCGTCGATGACGACGGCCTGACCGGTGATGAACTCGGCCTCGTCGGAGGCGAGGTAGACGGCGAGCATGGCGATTTCCTCGGGGCGGCCAAGCCGTCCGATGGGCTGGCGGTCGATGAAAAAGGCCCGTGCCGCCGCGATGCCGCCGGCGGCGGCGGCGCCCGCGGCGATCCGCGCCTCCAGGCTGGGCGACGCCACGGCGCCCGGGCAGATGGCGTTGCAGCGGATGCCGCGCTTGATGAAATCCGCCGCCACCGACTTGGTCAGGCCGATCACCGCGCCCTTGCTGGCCGAGTAGAGGGCGCGGTTGGTAAAGCCCTTCAGGCTGCTGACGACCGAGGCGACGTTCACCACCACCCCGTGCCGGCGCGCGACCATGCCGGGCAGGAAGGCCTGGATGGTCCGCATCATCGAGCCGACGTTGAGGTCGAAGGCTAGGGCGAGCTCCTCCTCGGTCGCTTCCAGCACGGTGCCCTGGAACACGAAGCCGACGCAGTTGAACAGGATGTCGATCGCGCCGGCCGCTTCGGCGGCGGCCTTCACCGCGGCGCCGTCGAGCACGTCGAGGGTTGTGGTGCGCAGGCCTGGGGCCGCGAGTTGGGCGAGTTTCGCCGCATTGATGTCGGTGGCGATCACCTCGGCGCCCGCGGCGGCGAAGGCGAGCGCGGTCGCCCGGCCGATTCCCTGCGCCGCGGCGGTGACGAAGGCACGTTTGCCCGCTAGCCGGCCTGGCATGTTCCTCTCCCTCAGGCCCGCGAAATGGGCCACCATCACGGGACAGGGTAGTCCCGGCGGACCGCCGTGGGCAATCGGGGAGCGGGACGATGACGGAACGGGTGATTCTGGTCACCGGGGCGGCGAGCGGCATCGGGGCGGCGATCTGCCGCCGGCTGGCCGGGCCGGGGGTGGCGCTGCTGATGCATACGGGCCGCAACGCAGAGGGTCTGGCCACTGTGGCCGAAATTGTCCGCGCGGCCGGCGCCGACGTGGCGACCCTGCTCGGCGATCTCGCGTCCCCCGCGACCGCGGAGGCGCTGGTGGCGCGCGCGCTGGAACGCTTCGGCGGGCTGGACGTGCTGATCAGCAACGCCGGCTTCGCCGACCGCACGCCGCTGGCCGACCTCACCGACGCCGCCTTCGCCCGCTCGTCGGAGGTGATGCAGGGGGCTTTTCTGCGGCTGGCCCGCGCCGCCATGCCCTCCCTTCGCGCCGGCCGGGCGGCGCGCGTCGTGGCGGTCAGCAGCTTCGTCGCCCATGTGTTCCGCCCCGGCGTGCCGGTCTTCCCGGCCTCGGCCGCGGCCAAGGCGGGCATGGAGGCGCTGGTGCGGGCGCTGGCGATCGAACTGGCGCCCGAGGCCACCGTGAACGCCGTGGCCCCCGGCTTCATCCGCAAGGATGCCGGCGCACACCACGCGGTCGATCCCGAGGCGGCGCGCCGGCAGGTGGAAAAGGTCCCGATGGGGCGCATCGGCCTGCCCGAGGACGTCGCCGGCGCGGTCGCCTGGCTGGTCTCCGCCGAGGCCGGCTACGTCACCGGCCAAGTGCTGCACGTCGACGGCGGGCTGGCGATCTAGAAAACTTCTACGGGTTCCGCCACGCCACCAGCGCGCTGGTCATCACCACCTCGGTCAGTCCCCCCGCCGCCCCCAGCGGCGCCAGCGCCGCGCGCAACTCGGCCGCCATCGCCTCCGCCCGCTCGCCCAGCCGCCCCAGCGAGGTCGACGACATCGACAGCGCCCGCGCCACCATGGTTTCCACCGTCACGCTCCGGCGCTCGATGACCCCAAAATGCTCGATGCGCGGAAACGGCGAGTCGAGCAGCACCGCCTCATGGCGCACCCAGTCCGGTCCCAGGTGCGGCGCATCCGCCGACTCGTAGCGCCGCCGCACCTCGTGCCAACGCTCCAGCCAGGCGTTCTCGGGCACCGCCCGATGCGTGTCGTGAAACAGCGCCACCGCGCCGCCGGCGTCGATCATCCCGTCCAGGCGGCTGAGCGTGTCCACCCGGTCCATCCAGTGGAAGGAGCGGCCCATCACGACCAGGAAGAAGCGCCCCTGGGCCGGCCCCAGATCGTAGGAACTGCCGCGATCCCAGCGGATGTTCGCGACCGTGGCGGCGGCCGCCCGGGCCGCCAGCAGCATCTCCGGCGAGGGGTCCATGGCCAGCACCTCGGCCGCCAGCGGCGCGAAAGCGCGCGCCAGCGGCCCGGTGCCGCAGCCCAGATCGAGCACGCGATGGCACGCCCGCAGCCCGCAGACCGCCGCCACCCGCCGGATCAGCGCCGGCGCGTAGGGCACGCGGCCCTGCTCGTAATAGGCCGCGGTCGTGTTGAACCGGTCGGGCCTGAAAGGCCGCGGCCGTATCATGCCGCCCCTAGTAACTATCGGGCGGAATGACGTTCTGGGGCCGGTCGCTCAGCAGCGCGGCGGCGATCGTCTCCGCGCCCTTGCGCCGGATGTCGTCGAAGGCCTGCGGCGAGTGGTAGGCCACGTGCGGCGTGATCACCAGCCGCCCGCGCAGCCAGGGTTCGGCGGCCCGGTAGGCGCGCAGCAGGTCGGGCACCGGCTCCACCGGCGGCTCCACCGGAATCACATCCAGCCCGGCGCCGGCGATGCTGCCCTCGCGCAGCATCACCTCGAGCG
>CAYWOW010000030.1:23445-29428 GCA_964459005.1 uncultured Acetobacteraceae bacterium | reverse complement strand
AAGGCCATTATCCAGCCAGGCTAATCCCTACCCAGCGGGGGGTGAGCAATTACCAGTCCACCGCATCTTCAATCTCCGGTTTTGCCGACGGAAAGGATATCAGGGTATTCTGCCAGTCTCCTTGGAATTTTAGGAGAACACGCGCTTTATCTGGTGGATAATGATAAAAGTATCTGAAGTTAATTTCGTCGTCTATCGCTTCTTCCAGCGCTCGTAGTTCTGCGCTTACCCCCTCACGATCAATTCCATCTCGAATGCGACGCTCAAATCGCTCTAGGCGATTTCGTGGCGCCTCAAAGAAAAATAAGTCACACACGCGCTTCCCGTAAGCAATTATCCCCTTGAGTCGTTCTAGCGTTTCCTGCTGGGGGAACTGAGGGGCCACCGGCACGCCGAGATTGGCCGCGATTATATCGTTTTTCTCGGTGAAGCGAGCGGCGTTGGCGATCGCCCTTTCCTGCTGAATTAAACCCAGATATCGGCACAAACCGAAAATCTGACAGTTAATCATGTCCCGCAGACTCCAAAGCCGCCGCGAGTCCCTAGGGCTGGGCAGCCCGGCACCGCTCACGACTCGCCCCCGACACTACCCCTTGTGCCTTGGTATGGGAAGTATAATATCGCCTTAAGATTTGAGGGACCTGTGTCAATTATGGTGTTACGGCGACCACAAATGGCCATATGCAACGTAATGCCCTATTAGTAAAGCAAGCATAGCAGACGTAGTTCGGAATGTCGACGTGCCGTAGGGCGGGAAAGCGCAGCGTCTCCCGCCGTCGCAACGTGGTACGGCACTCGTAATGTTGTTTGTCAAGATCGGGCGGCCCAGCAACACCCTCATCCAATTATACCAAGTGGCGGGAAGATCGACTCTCAGCGTCGTGGCCGGCCCACGGGTCGGGCCGCAGGCCCGCCCGAGGACGGGCTCCGGCCGGCCATCCGTGTCTTCGGTGCGGCCCGAAAGACGTGGATGGCCGTGCCAAGCACGGCCATGACGGGATGGGAAGAGTCAATCCTTACATCGGTTGGTATTAGCCGGAGACAGCCCGACCGGGGCAGACCAATAGATAGAAGCAGCGCCGTTCATCCGTCATTCGACGTCGTCATGTTGCCACGTTCTACTTAACGAATAAAAATTTTTTGGTTCTTTTTTTCAAAAAAGAACCGCTTCCTTACTTTGCCCTACCGCCGGCAGGGAACAGCGACGCCAGCCCGGCCGCGCTTGCCGCGCAGCGGCCGCGCTCGGTGATGAGGCCGGTCACCAGGCGCGCGGGGGTGACGTCGAAGGCGGGGTTCGCCGCCTCCGAGGGGGTGATCCGCACCGTCTCGATGCGGCCGTCGGCGGTGCGGCCGGTGACGTCGGTGACCTCCGCCGCGCTGCGGTTCTCGATCGGAATGCCGCGGCCGTCGGCCACCGACCAGTCGATCGTGGTCGAGGGCAGCGCCACCCAGAACGGCACGCCGTTGTCCTCGGCCGCCAGCGCCTTCAGGTAGGTGCCGATCTTGTTGGCCACGTCGCCGTTGCGGGTTACCCGGTCGGTGCCGACGATGACCAGATCGACCTTGCCGTGCTGCATCAGGTGGCCGCCGGCGTTGTCGGCGATGACCGTGTGCGCGACCCCGTGGCTGGCCAGTTCCCATGCCGTCAGCGCCGCGCCCTGGTTGCGCGGGCGGGTTTCGTCCACCCACACGTGCACGTCGATGCCGCGCTCGAAGGCCATGTAGACCGGCGCGAGCGCGGTGCCCCAGTCCACCGTGGCGAGCCAGCCGGCGTTGCAGTGGGTCAGCACGTTGACGCGCCGGCCGGTGCGGGCGGCGGCCTCGGCGATCAGGCCGACGCCGTGCCGGCCGATCGCCTCGCACTGGGCGGCGTCCTCATCGGCGATGCAGGCGGCTTCCTCATAGGCGACGGCGACGCGCTGGGACGGCGCGACGGGGCGCAGGCGGGCGAGCATGCGCCCAATCGCCCAGCGCAGGTTGACCGCGGTCGGGCGGGCGGCGGCGAGATGCGCGCCGTCGCGCTCCATCGCCTCGGCGGAAGCGTCGGCGCGCAGGGCCAGGCAGAGGCCGTAGGCGGCGAGCGCGCCGATCAGCGGGGCGCCGCGCGCCTGCATGGCGCGAATGGCGTGCACGGCCTGCGCGGCCGTCGTCAGGCGCAGGATGTCCAGCGCCCAGGGCAGCTTGGTCTGGTCGAAGATATGCACCGACCAGCCGTCATCGGGGTCCACCCAGACGCTGCGGTAAGTGGTGCCGTCGATCTTCATGCCGTCGTGGTCCTCAGAGGTGCTGGTGCAAGATGCAGAGCAGCGTGAACAGGCGCCGCGCGGTGGGCATGTCGATCTCCACCTTGCCGCGCAGGCGCGCGATCATCAGCTCCGCGCCTTCGTTGTGCAGGCCGCGCCGGCCCATGTCGATCGCCTGGATGCGGGCCTCGCGGCCCTCCTGGCACGCCTTGGCGAGGCTGTCGATCAGCAGGTGGTAATCCCTGATGAGGGCGCGGAAGGGCCCCAGCGCCAGCCCTAGGGCCAGCCAGGGCGTGTCGTCGGCACGGCGGATGTCGAACACCAGCCGGCCCTCGTAGATGGACAGGCGGAGCGCGTAGGGGCCGGCGTCGCCGGCATCCGCGCGGGCGTGCGGGGCGAAGCGGTTCTCCGCTTGCAGGTCGGCGACGGCCTGGGCGCGGTCGGCCTCCAGCAGCGGGGTCAGGCGGGTGAGCGACTCGCCCTCCAGCGTCACCCGCAGCAGGCGCGCGGTGCAGGCTTCGGGGCCGGGCGCGCCCGCGCTCACGTCCCGGCATCCTCCGCCGGGGGGACCATGCCGAAGGCCAGCATCGTGCCGACGATGGCGCCCTTGATGGGTCGCAGCAGGGCGAGCGTCAGGATCAGGGTCAGCGGCACCCAGATGGCGGTCTGCACCCAGAGCGGCGGGGCGGCCATCCGCTGCAGCACCAGCATGCCGGGCACGACGATGTGGCCCACCACCAGGATGGTGAAGTAGGGCGGCACGTCGTCGGCGCGGACGCGGCCGAGCGGGGCGGCGCAGTTCGGGCAGGCCACGCGGACCCGCAGATAGCCCGCGAACAGGGGGACCTGGCCGCAAACCGGGCACAGTCCGCGCAGCCCGCGCTTCAGCGCCGCGAGCAACGGCGGCCGGCCGAGTACCGGCGGGTCGCCGGCACGGTCGGGTTGCCGGCGCGTTGGGCTGATCACGGTCAGGAGGGTCCTCGGTCTGCTGCGGCAGCGCCAGTTTGGTCACCTGGGGCCGCCGGATCAAGCCACAAGGCCGCACAGGACAATCGGGCGAAACTGCGCCCTGGCGCGGGCGGGGGTAAGAAAGTTGCACAGGGAGGCGGAGAGGCGGTGAGAAGATAAGGATTGGGCGCTGCGCGCCAGGAATCCTTCTCTCCGTCTCACCGCCTCCCTGTGCAATCTTCTTCGTTCCGCACGCCCCGCGGATGTCGGAATGTTCGCCCGATTGCCTTGCCGGGCCGCGTCGTAGCGGCGGCCTAGGGCGGCGGGATGGCGCCGGTCTGCGCCGTGATCGGGCCGTACCAATGCGGACGCCGATGGGCCGCGAAGTTGAACATCTTTTCCTTGCCCTGGCGGCAAGCATCCAGATCGCAATCGGCCACGATCACCTCGTCGCCGAGTGTTGCCGCTGCGGCGACGATGCGCCCGTTGGGATCGACGATGCAGGAGCCGCCGATGAGCCCTGCCCCGTCCTCCTCGCCCGCCTTGCCGACGGCGACCGCCCAGGTGGCGTTCATGTACGCGTTGGACTGCGCGGCGAGTTGCGAATGCCAAGTGCGCAAGGCGGCGTCCTCGGCATCGCCGCCGTTGGGGTCGTAGGCCGCGGAGTTGTAGCCGATGCAGACCAGTTCGGCGCCGCGCAGCGCCAGCACGCGCCAGGCCTCGGGCCAGCGGCGGTCGTTGCAGATCAGCATGCCGAGCACGCCCCCGGCGAGGGCGGCCGGCGCGCGCCAGGTCGGGAAGCCGAGGTCGCCGTAGTCGAAATAGCGTTTCTCCAACTGCTGAAAGCGCGCGCCCGGGCGCGGCTCGACCGAGCCGGGCAAGTGGACTTTGCGGTATTTGCCGAGTTCGCTGCCGTCGGGGGCGATCAGCAGCGCGCTGTTGAACCGCCGCCCATCGTCGGTCAGTTCGGCGTAGCCGACGTAGAAGCCGACGCCGAGCGCGCGGGCGCGGTCGAACAGGGGCTGCACGTTCGCATTCGGCATGGCGCGCTCGCAATAGGCGTCGATTTCCGGCGTGCCGGCGAACAACCAGCGCGGAAAGAAAGTGGTGAAGGCGAGCTCGGGAAACACCACCAGCTTCGCCCCCCGCACGGCCGCCTGCTCGAGCAGCGCGATCAGGCGGTCCAGCGTGTGGCGGCGGGAATCGGCGCGCTGGGTCGGACCCATCTGCGCGCCGGCGACGCGAAGGATGCGGCTCGGTTCGGGCGGTGTCGGCATGACGATACGGTCCCCTGCTGGCGGGTCGAACGCGGCCCGCTTCACGAAACGTTTCCAGGGACACGGCTTGCCGTTGCGTGCGCGGGACACTACGAACAGCCCGCCCCAGGGAAAGCTTGGGCAACGCTAGACCGCGCGCAGCCCGAACGCCAATCCCCGCGTTCCCTGCCGCGCGCGTGGAGGGAACGGCGCATGAAACTGCACGACGTGAAGGCCTATCCGTCGCAGGCCGGACTGCCGCGCGAGCGGCAACTGGCCTGGCAGATCGCCGGCGTGGCGGCCGACCGCGTGGCGGTGCAGCGCGACGTCGCGGAGATGATCGTCAACCGCATCATCGACAACGCCGCGGTGGCGATGGCCGCGATCAACCGCCATCCGGTGGTCTCGGCGCGCGACATGGCGCGCGGCCATCCGCGCAGGGACGGCGCCACCGTGTTCGGGTTGGGCGCCGGCAAGCGCTTCAGTCCCGAATGGGCGGCCTGGGCGAACGGCACGGCGGTGCGCGAGCTCGACATGCACGATACCTTCCTCGCCGCCGACTACGCGCATCCCGGCGACAACATCCCGCCGATCCTGGCGGTGGCGCAGGCCATGCAGAAGTCGGGCAAAGATCTCATTCGCGGCATCGCGACCGGGTACGAAATCCAGGTCGACCTGGTGCGGGCGATCTGCCTGCATGAGCACAGGATCGACCACATCGCCCATCTCTGTCCGGCGCAGGCCGCCGGCATCGGCGCGCTGCTCGGCTTGAAGCAGGCGGTGATCTTCGGGGCCGTGCAGCAGGCGCTGCACGTCAGCATCACCACGCGCCAGTCGCGCAAGGGCGAGATCAGCTCGTGGAAAGCCTATGCGCCCGCGCACGCCGGCAAGCTGGCGGTGGAGGCGGTGGACCGGGCGATGCGCGGCGAGGGCGCGCCGAGTCCGATCTACGAAGGCGAGGATTCGGTAATCGCGTGGATCCTCTCGGGACGCACCGCGCGCGACAAGGGACTGCCCGAGGCCCACTACCACGTGCCGCTGCCCGAACCGGGCGAGCCGAAGCGCGCCATCATGGACAGCTTCACCAAGGAGCACAGCGCCGAATACCAGAGCCAGGCGCTGATCGACCTGGCGTTCAGGATGCGCAGCAAGATCCCCGACCTGTCGAGGATCGCGAAGATCGTCCTGTACACCAGCCACCACACGCACTACGTGATCGGCACCGGCGCCAACGACCCGCAGAAGATGGACCCCAAGGCCAGCCGCGAGACGCTGGACCACTCTATCATGTACATCTTCGCGGTCGCCCTGCAGGACGGACGCTGGCACCACGTCGACAGCTATGCCCCGAAGCGCGCCGCGCGGCCCGATACCGTCGCGCTGTGGCACAAGATCGAGACCCGCGAGGACGCCGAGTGGACACGCCGCTACCATGCGACCGACCCGAGCGAGCTGGCCTTCGGCGGGCGCGTCGAGGTGACGATGCAGGACGGCACGACGCTGGTGGACGAGCTGGCGGTGGCCAACGCGCATCCG
>CAYWOW010000030.1:19580-23345 GCA_964459005.1 uncultured Acetobacteraceae bacterium | reverse complement strand
ATGCAGGACGGCACGACGCTGGTGGACGAGCTGGCGGTGGCCAACGCGCATCCGCTGGGGGCGGCGCCGTTCGGCCGCGACGACTATATCCGCAAGTTCCGCGTGCTCGCCGACGGCATCGTGCCGGCGCGCGAGGCGAACCGCTTCATCGCGGTGGCGCAGGACCTGCCGCGGCTCGCGGCGGGCGAGCTGCACCGGCTGAACGTCACCCTGCCCGCCGGCGCGCTGGCCATCGGCAAGCCCGGCATTTTCTGAACCGCAGTTCCTGGACAAGGAGGGAAACGAATGAGCGAAACAGCCCCGCCCCCCAACTTCAAACCGAAGAAGTCGGTCGCCCTGTCCGGCGTGCCGGCGGGCAACACGGCGCTGTGCTCCGTGGGGCGCAGCGGCAACGACCTCAACTACCGCGGCTACGACATCCTCGACATCGCCGAGGTCTGCGAGTTC
Source organism: uncultured Acetobacteraceae bacterium (assembly GCA_964459005.1). GTDB lineage: Bacteria > Pseudomonadota > Alphaproteobacteria > Acetobacterales > Acetobacteraceae > Rhodovastum. The sequence goes on along the minus strand of CAYWOW010000030.1, from coordinate 22,898 downwards.
GAGGAGATCGCGCACCTGCTGGTGCACGGCACGCTGCCCAACATGACGGAACTGACGGCCTACAAGGGCGAGCTGCGGGAGCTGCGCGGCCTGCCGGTGGCGGTGCGATCGGTGCTGCGGGCGATCCCCGCCGCCGCCCATCCGATGGACGTGATGCGCACCGGCGTCTCGGCCCTGGGTTGCGTGCTGCCCGAGAAGGACGACCACCACATCGCCGGCGCGCGCGACATCGCCGACCGGCTGCTGGCCTCGCTGGGATCGATGCTGCTCTATTGGTACCACTGGTCGCACAACGGCCGCGAGATCGACGTCGAGACCGACGACGACAGCATCGGCGGGCACTTCCTGCACCTGCTGCACGGCCGGCCGCCCTCGGCGGACTGGGTGCGGGCGATGCACACCTCGCTGAACCTCTATGCCGAACACGAGTTCAACGCCTCGACCTTCGCCTGTCGCGTGGTGACGGGCACCGGCAGCGACATCCATTCGGCGATCTGCGGCGGCATCGGCGCGCTGCGCGGACCGAAGCATGGCGGCGCCAACGAGGCGGCGTTCGAGATCCAGAAGCGCTACGCCACGCCCGACGAGGCCGAGGCGGACATCCATCGCCGCCTCGAGGCGAAGGAAGTCATCATCGGCTTCGGCCACCCGGTCTACACCGTCGCCGATCCGCGCAGCGACGTGATCAAGGGCGTCGCGAGGCACCTGTCCGAGGCGGCGGGGTCGCTGCACATGTTCGAGATCGCCGAGCGCATCGAGGGGGTGATGATGCAGACCAGGCGGATGTTCGCGAATCTCGACTGGTACAGCGCGGTCTCGTACCACATGCTCGGCGTGCCGACCGAGATGTTCACGCCGCTGTTCGTCATCGCGCGCACCGCGGGGTGGAGCGCGCACGCCATCGAGCAGCGCATCGACGGCAAGATCATCCGGCCCACCGCGAACTACACGGGACCCGAGCCGGTGACCTTCGTGCCGCTTTCCAAGCGGTGATTCATCCGCGCGCGCCGCGGCGGCGAGCCGCGGCGCGTTTTTTTGCGGCAATGAGCACAAGTAATGCTTGCATTTTTATTGACACGCGTGTGCGGGACGCGGATAGCGGAGTCAGCGCAGGCTTGACCGATTCGCGAGTCGACAAACAAGCATCGGAATGTGTGCGTGACAGGGAAGGTACGGTCGATGGGTCGCAGTCTCGTTCGGTTCGTGGGCAGTACGCCGCGCCACAGCGCCGACGGGAATCTTGCCCTTCGCGTGCCGGAAGTATCGATACGCCAGACGCCGGCTCGTGTGCCGGCGCCTGCGCGTTGCGGAACCGGCCGCGGTCGCGGCCATATCGAGTAGCCGCCGTTCTCCATCACGGCAAACAGGGAGTTCCTTCAGGTGACCACCGAAGCGACGAAAACCCGACTGAGTGCTATGGCGCTGGCGGTGAGAGCCGCCACCAAGAAGGCGGCCGTCAAGAAAGCGGCGCCGAAGAAGCCAGCCACCAAGGCCGCGGCGGCGAAGGCAGCGCCGAAGAAGGTCGCCGCCAAGAAGGCCGCGCCGAAGAAGACCGCCGTCAAGAAGCCAGCCGTCAAGAAGGCAGCGCCGAAGAAGGCTGCCGTCAAGAAGGTCGCGCCGAAGAAGGTCGCCGCCAAGAAGGCCGCGCCGAAGAAGGCCGCCGTCAAGAAGGCAGCCGTCAAGAAGGCAGCGCCGAAGAAGGCCGCCGTCAAGAAGGCAGCCGTCAAGAAGGTCGCGCCGAAGAAGGCAGCCGCCAAGAAGGCAGCCGTCAAGAAGGCAGCGCCGAAGAAAGCCGCCGCCAAAGCGCCGGCCAAACGCGTCGTCACGCGGCGCAAGAAGGTCGAAGCCGCGGTCCCGGCTCCGGCTCCGGCCCCCGCCGAAGCGCCGGCCGGCGAACCGACGGCCTGATCCACCGAGTCGGACGACGACTGCCAGACAGGGGCGCCCGCGAGGGCGCCCCTTCTTCGTGGCATCAACCGAAAGTCGACAGCAGCTCTTCCACCTGCGCCGGGCTCAGCAGGCGCGCATTGGCGCCGCGCAGGAGCAGGAAAAGCTTTGCGGCTTCCTCCAGTTCCTCGGCGGCATACACCGCGTCGGTCAGCGTGCGGCCCGACACCACCGGCCCGTGATTGGCCAGCAGCACCGCCCGCGCATCGCGCGCCGCCGCGGCGATCGCCGACTCCATCGCCGGATCGCCCGGCCGGTAGTAGCGCACCACCGGCATGCGCCGCCCCACCCGCATGACGAAATACGGCGTCAGCGGCGGAATCGGGTTGTCGGGGTTCACGTCGGGCAGGCAGCCCACCGCGGTCGCCATGGTGGAATGCAGATGCACCACCGCGCCGCACTCCGGCCGCACCGCATAGAAGGCGCGGTGCATGAACACTTCCTTGGACGGCTTGTCGCCGCCGACATGGTTGAAGCCGTCGTCGAGCTTCGACAGGCGCGCGGCCTGGAGATGGCCGAGCGAGGAATTGGTCGGCGTCATCAGATAACCGTCGGACAGGCGCACGCTGATGTTGCCGGCGCTGCCGACCGAGAAGCCGCGGGCGAACAGGGACGCCGCCAGCGCCACCAGTTGCGCGCGGATGTCGTCCTCGCTCATGCCGGGCTTCCCTCCAGCATGGTGAACGCCTTGATGAAGAAGTCGGGGGCGCCGAAGTTGCCGCTCTTCAACGCGAGCAGCAGCGGCTCGCCGCCGCCTTCGGCATAGGTCCAGGGTACGCCTGGATCGATCTCGGCGCCGATGCGCAGGCTGTGGACGTCGAGCCGCGTCACCACCGCGCCCGCCGTCTCGCCGCCGGCCACCACCAGGCGGCGCACGCCCGCGCGCACCAGCGCCTCGGCGACGCCGGCCAGCGCGCGTTCCACCAGCGCACCGGCGGCATCGCGCCCCAGCCGCGCCTGCAAGGCCGCCACGCGGTCCGGCGGCGCGGAGGCGGCAATCACCACCGGCGCCGTTCCCAACCGCCCGGCGGCCCACTGCACGGCCTGAGCAGTCAGTGCGTCGGCATCCGGCGTGGCCAGCGGATCGAGTTCCAGCACCGCAAGCTTGCCGCGCGCGATGCCGATCTGCGCCAGCGTGGCGCGCGAGCACGAGCCGGCGATCACCGCGGCGGGCCCGCGCACCGACGGCAACGCGCCCGGATCGGCGAGCGGCGGCAGCAGGCCGGCGCGGCGGAAATTCTCGGGCAGGCCGAGCGCCACCCCCGATCCGCCGGTGATCAGCGCGTGCGCGCTCGCCGCCTCGCCGATGGCGAACAGATGCGCGTCGGTCACCGCGTCGACGATCGCCCAGTGCCGGCCTTGTTCCTTCAG
>CAYWOW010000030.1:0-19480 GCA_964459005.1 uncultured Acetobacteraceae bacterium | reverse complement strand
GATGCGCGTCGGTCACCGCGTCGACGATCGCCCAGTGCCGGCCTTGTTCCTTCAGTGCCGTCATGGCGTCGCGGATCGCCGCGGCGCCCTGCTCGACGACGGTGAACGGCACCAGGCCCACCGGCGTCCTGGTCTGCCGCCCCAGCACGCGCACCAAACTGGCGTCGCGCATCGGATTCAGCGGGTGCTTCTCCATGCCGCTCTCGTTCAGCAGCGCGGTGCCGACGAACAGATGACCCTGGTAGACGGTGCGCCCGTTGGTCGGGAACGCCGGGTTGGCGAGCGCGAAGCCGCAGCCCAGCGCCTCCATCAGCGCATCGCCGACGGGGCCGATGTTGCCCTCGTCGGTGCTATCGAAGGTCGAGCAGTATTTGAAAAAGAATTGCCGGCAGCCGGCGCGGCGCAGCCACTCGAGCGCGGCCAGGCTTTCGCCGACGGCCTGCGCCACCGGGGCGGTGCGCGATTTCAGCGCCACCACCACGGCATCGGCGTCCGGGGCCTTCTGGTCGGGCCGGGGGACTCCGATGAGTTGGACGGTGCGCATGCCGTTGCGCACCAGCATGGACGCCAGGTCGGTGGCGCCGGTGAAGTCGTCGGCGATACAGCCGAGCAGGGGCATGTCAGGTTCCTCCCGCACGCCGCGCGGGGGATCGTCAGCGCGGCGGCAAGCCCAGACTGTCGCGGTGCCCGATGCGAATGGCAAGCCGTCCCGCAATGGCCTGATGCATGCGTGCATTTCGCCAGGCGTCGATGACCCGCCCCTGGGCCGGATGCGCGCGCGCCGCCGCCGCGGCATGACCGGGCACCAGCTCGCCCAGCATGGTCAGCGCGCTGGCGGGGATGCGCCAGTCCGACGGCGCGGAATCCACCGCGAAGCCGCGCGCCGCCAGCGCCGCATGCAGCATCGCCGGCGCGTGCGGGCCGAGCGCCGGGCCAAACCCCTTGTCGCGCCCCTGGTCGCGGCGAAAGCCGGCCCGCACGCACGCATCGAGCGGATGCGGCGGCAGGAAGGCATCGCGCCCGTCGACGCTGAGGCAGGCCAGCAACGGCGTGCGCAGCGCCGCCACCAGCCGCTCCAGCCACGCCGCCGACACCAGATCCAGGAGAGCGCTGCACACCACCGCATCAACCTCGCCCGGCGGCAGCGCGGCGGGCAACTCCGCCAGATCGAGGCGGCGTGCCTCCACCCGCCACGCGCCGCGCGGCGTGTGCACCAGCAGCGCCCGATGGCCCGGCGTCACCGCCCAGTCGCGCTGGCTCGCCCAGCGTTCGATGTCGTCGTAGGCCCGCTGCAGCAATTCCTCGTCGGCATCCGCCAGCATCCACACCTGCGCCCGGCCGATGATCGGCGCCAGCCAGCGGAACAGGCTGCCGCTGCCCGCGCCGAGATCGAGCAGGACCGGACGCGCCGGCAACACCGCGGCCAAGTGCTCGGCCAATCCGACATTCCGAGCGGCCGCGTCGAAGGGCTCGCGCAAGGCGAGCCAGTCGGCGGAGAAACGTTCGCTCAACCCAAGGCTTCCGCGAACCTGCCGACCTGGGTGGGCCAGTCCGGGAGAGCCTGGCCCTCCTCCCACGCGGCCTCAGCCATTTCCTGGCGCAGGTCGGTGTCGACGATCAGGCGGCGCAGCGATTTCGACAGCGTCGCCGTGTCGTCGGTGGCGCAGACCACGGCGCTGCGCGACGAGACCAGGGATGCCGCCGCGCCGCCGGCCGTGACGGCGATCGGCAGGCCGCGTTTCAGCGCCTCGGCGATCGCCATGCCGTAGCCTTCCCACTGCGTCGCGAGGGCAAAGATGTCGGCGCCGCACCACAGCGCGTCCAGCGTGGCGGGGTCGGCCTCGCCGGCGAAGGTCACGCGCCGGGCGACGCCGAGCTGGTCGGCCAGCGCGTAGAGGGCCTGCGCGTGCGCGGGGTCGCGGTCGGTGGCGCCGACGATGGTCAGGCGCCAGTCCAGGTCGAACAGCCGGGCCAGGGCGCGCAGCAGCATGTCGTGGCCCTTGCGCGGCACCAGCGTGCCGACCGACAGGAGGACGCAGTGCGGCCCGCCCGAGCCGGGGCTGCGCGGCGCCTCGGCGGTGCCGGGCACGACGACGGCGATGCGCCGGGCATCGACGCCGAAATCCGCGGCGAGGCGATCGGCGGTAACGGCGCTGGTCGCGATGACGCGGGTGAGCAGCGGCATCAGGAGCCGCTCGGCCTCGCGCAGCGCCGCGCGGTCGGCCTCGGCGATGCCGGTTTCCAGCGTGGTGGGGTGGTGGATCAGCCCGACCGCGCCGCGCGCGGCCAGCGCCTCGGCGCGATCGCGGAAGGCGGGCAGGCCGAGCCCGTCGATCACCGCGACGGCGTCGGCGGGAAGCGCGTCGAAGGCGGCGGAGGCGGAGGCGCGCGCCGCCGCGTCGGCCAGCGGGTGGCGGCCGGCGAGCTCGACCGCCCGGGCGTCGTGGCCGGCGGCGCACAGGCCGTCGAGCACGGCGCGGTCGTAGGCGTAGCCGCCGGAAATGCCGAACGGCCCGGGGACCAGCAGGGCGACGCGCATCACACCGGCGCCTCGTAAGCGGCCCAGGCCACCGGGCTTTCGCGCAGCAGCACTTTCAGCCCGGCCAGCTTGCGGGCGTGCGGGCCGAGCGCGCCGGCGCGGCAGGCCGCGGCCAGCAGCGTATGGATATGGAACGCCATGTATTCCGTCGTGGTGTTCTGACCGGCCAGCGCCGGCACCTCGTCGAGGTTGCTGTAGTCCACCGTGTCGAGCACGCCGCGCAACTCGGTCTTCGCCAGGCCGATGTCGATCAGCAGGTTGAGCGGGTCGAGCGCGGCCGCGGTGAAGGTCGCCTCGACGGCGTAGGTGGCGCCGTGCAGGCGCTGCGCCGGGCCGAATTCGGCGCCGTGGAAACTGTGCGCGATCATGATGTGATCGCAGACCGTCAGGCTGAACATGAGGGGGTTCCATAGGTGATCACGTGGCACAACCCGCCGGCCAGCAGATCGGGCATGGCGGCGGGCAAGTCGTCGAACGGCGTGGGCGGTTCCAGCAGGGCGTCGAGCCGGTCGTCGGCCAGCAGGTCGAGCGCCAGGGCCAGGCGCTCGGCGTGGCTGCGGCGCGGGCGCATGGCGGGGGCGACGCTGCCGACCTGGCTCGACAGCAGGCGCAGCCGGCGGGCGTGGAAAGCCTCGCCGAGCGGCACCGCGGGGGCGCGGTCGCCATACCAGCTCGCCTCGACGATGCGCGCCTCGAAGCCGGCGCGATCGAGCGCGAGACGCAGCCCCGCCTCGGAGGCCGAGGCATGGACCACCAGGTCCTGGTCGGCGGGGGCGTCGGCGGGAGCGGCAAAACGGCAGCCCAGGTTGCCGGCAAGCGGGGCGCGGGCCGGCTCGATGTCGACCAGGGTGACGCGGGCCGCCGGGATGCGGGCGAGTAGCCAGCCCGTCAGCAGGCCGACCACGCCGGCACCGATCACCAAGATGCGCTCGCCGGCCAGCGGGGCGGCGTCCCAGGTGATGTTCAGCGCCGTTTCCATGTTGGCGGCCAGCACGGCGCGTGCCGTCGGCAGCGCGTCGGGCAGCGGGATGCACATGGCGGCGGGGGCGAGAAAAACGTCCTGGTGCGGGTGCAGCACGAACACCCGCCTGCCCGCTTCATCCGTGCCAACCGCGCTGTAGCCGTATTTCACCGGGAACGGGAAGGCGCCGCCCATCAGCGGGGCGCGCATCGTCTGGTACTGGCCCGGCGGCACCCGACCGGCGAACACCAGCGCCTCGGTGCCGCGCGAGATGCCGCTGGCGAGCGTTTGCACGCGCTTCAGGCCGGCGGCGGGCGGCGGCAGCGGCTCGGCGCGGATTTCGCCGACGCCCGGCGCCACCGTCCAGAAGGCGCGTGCGGTCATACCCGGCGCTCCAGCGGGATATCGAACAGGATGTCCTCGCCGAGCCGGTGCACCGTCCAGTCCAGCCGCAAGCCGTCCCGCGGGTGGGCGACGCCGGGCAAGGAAAAGGCGGGGATGCCGGCGCCGAGGAGCACCGGGGCGATGGTGACGTGCAGGCGGTCGAGGCCGCCGGCGGCCAGGAAGCGCGAGACGGTGACGCCGCCGCCCTCGACGTAGATGCGGCGCAAGCCGCGCCCATGCAGCGCGGCGATGATGGCGGCGATGTCGAGGCCCGCCGCGCCGCGCGGCAGGCGCAGCAGTTCGGCGTCGCCGGCAGCGCCGCCGGGCGCGTCCGCCGCGCACAGCAGCAGCGTGGCGGGGCCGCCGTTGAAGACCCGGTAGTGCGGAGCGAGCCGGCGTTCGGTGTCGATGACGACGCGCACCGGCGACGGGCCGCGGCAGTTTCGCGTGGTCAACTGCGGGTCGTCGGCGCGGATCGTGCCGGCGCCCACCACCACGGCGTCGGACAGCGCGCGCAGACGGTGGGTGTGCCGCACGTCGGCCTCGCCGCTGATCCAGAAGGAGTGGCCGCTGGCGGTGGCGATGCAGCCGTCCAGGCTCTGCGCGAGGCGGCCGAGTACGAAGCTGCCCGCGGGCGCCCTGGTTGCCGCGTCGGCGGCGTCGAGCAGAGCGCCGTAGAGCGGCGCGGCGCGGCGGGCAGCGGGGTCGCCACCGAGCAGGGCCTCCCACAGCCCGTCGCCGACCGGTTCGGATGCCATCCCTTGCATATCGGCGCGCAGTATCACGCGCGCGGCCGTGCGGGTAGGGGCCAGTAGGCGAAGCTCCGCACAACATGGATGCTTCGTCATGCAAACGTGCCCGCGACCGGGGCATCGGGGTCCTTGAAAATGGCGCCAACGGACGAAGATAGGTCCAACGGGGGAAGGCGCCCGCTCGATTGCTAGCCCGCCGGATACGGCCGTGCGCATCGCAAGGAGCGTGACGAATGACCGACGCATCGCGAGCGAAGCGCGATCCGCGCATCGACTTCCTGCGTGGTGTGGCGCTGCTGACGATCTTCATCGACCACATGCCGGGTAATTTTCTCGGCACGTTGACACTGCGCAATTTCGGCTTCTCGGATGCGGCCGAACTGTTCGTGCTGCTCTCCGGGTTCTCGGCGATGATCGCCTACGGCCGCGTCTTCGACCAGGCCGGACCCGGCAAGGGCCTGCGCCGCGTCGTCGCGCGCTGCCTGCGCATCTACGCTTTCCAGTGCGGGCTGCTGCTCACGACGCTGGCGATCTTCCAGTTCTGGATCTCCTACTTCGGCCTGGAGCCGCACAAGATCCAGATGATGCTGCACGGCATGCAAGGGTTCGGGCACGGCCTGATACTGCACGCACTCCCCTCGAACCTGAACATCCTGCCGCTCTATGTCATCCTGCTGGCGATTTTCCCGCTGCTCTGGATCGGCATTCGTCGCGCGCCCGTGACGACCATGCTCGCCTCCGCCGGCCTGTGGATGGCCACCAATGTTTACCCCGACCTGAATCTCACCAACTGGATCGACGGCGGGGGCTGGTACTTCAACCCCTTCGCCTGGCAGTTCCTGTTCGCCATCGGCATGCTGCTCGCGCGGCTCTATGCGGCACATGACCGGAGCATCGCCAGCGTTGCGCCGCTGCGGCTGGCCTGCGCCGCCTATCTCGGCTTCGCGCTGCTCGCCGCCGCGCCCTGGACAAACTGGGGGATCGACTGGAGGCTGCTCGATCTCGACCCGGACAAGACGACCCTGGCGCCGCTGCGGCTGCTCAACGCCCTTGCGTTCTTCTACGTGCTGATGACCGCTCCCTGGTTCGACCGACTGGTTCGCCACCCCTGGTTGCGGCTCGTCGAGATCTGCGGACGACACTCGCTCGAGGTATTCTCGACAGGCACGCTTTTTTCGCTCATCGGCCGGCTGGTATTCCGCACCGCCGGCATGGGCCTGGAGATTCAGCTTCTGGTTAACGGCGCCGGCTTCGCCAGCATGATCGGGCTCGCGCTGCTGCTCGACCGACCCCGGCGCGCCGATGCGCCGAGGCCCGTCCTGCTGCCGGGCTGGCGATAGCGCGTCAACGACGATTGAAATCGGGCAGCGCTTATGCCACACGATAACGTGTGTTTCACGGTGATCCCTGGCGCCTGGCGCGCCTCACGACGGCCGCTCTTGTCGTTCTGGCGATGAGCGGTGCCGCTCCGGACCCAGCCCATGGCAACGCGGTTTCCGCGCAGTCGCGGGCCGACGCATTGCCCCTGGTGGCGAGCCGGCTGGCGCGGGGAGCGCCTTTGCGCATCGTCGCCTTCGGGTCATCCTCGACCGAGGGCGTCGGCGCCAGTTCGAAAGCGGCAAGCTATCCGAGCCGGCTTGAGCAGGCGCTCTCGGCGGGACTGCCGGAGCCGGTCGTGGTGCTGAACCGTGGCATCGGCGGCGAGGACGCGGACGACATGGCGCTGCGCCTGCCCGCGATTCTGGCCGAGAAGCCCGACCTGGTGATCTGGCAGACCGGCAGCAACGATCCGCTGCGCGACGTGCCGCTGGCGCGTTTCATCGCCAGCACCCGCGCCGGCGTCACCGCGATTCGCGCCGCCGGCGTCGACGTCATGCTGATGGAGCCGCAGCTTTGCGACCGGCTCCAGAGCACGGCCGGGGCGGACCGCTACCGGCTGGCGCTGCGGCAAATCGGCGCGGAGATGGGTGTTCCGGTGATCCGGCGCTTCGACCTGATGCGCGCCTGGCTCGACCGGGGCCTGATCACCCGCGCGGCCCTGATGGCGGGGGACGGGCTGCATATGGCCGATGCCGGCTATGCCATGCTCGCCACCGAGGTCGCCCGCGAAATCCGCGCGGCCGCGGCACGCTAAAGCACCAGTCGCCCGCTCACCAGAAGCAGCGTCGTCGCCAGGATCGCCCGCAGCACCCCCTCGGGGATGTGCGTCACCAGGTAGCTGCCGAGCACGATGCCGGGGATGGAGCCGCTCAGCAGCGATCCCAGCAGCGGCCAGTCCACCGTGCCGAGCCACCAATGGCCGATGCCGGCCACCAGGGTCAGCGGCACGGCATGGGCGATGTCGGAGCCGACGATGGTGGCCATCGGCACCCTCGGGTAGAGCACCAGCAACGCGGTGACCCCCAGCGCCCCCGCCCCCACCGACGAAATCGTCACCAGCACGCCCAGCACCACCCCGATGGCGATGGTGCACAGGGTCACCTGCCGCCCGGTGAACCGCTCGAGCGTGGGTCCGACATGGGCCAGGAAGGACCGGCGGAAAAACAGCGCCAGCGCCGTCAGCAGCAACATGACGGCGAGCGTCACCGCGATGACGCGGCTGCTGGTGGATCCGGAGAGGTCGTAGCGCGACAGCACCATCAGGGTCAGCAGGGTGGCGGGCACGCTGCCGCTGGCCAGGCGCGCGGTGATCCGCCAATCGACCGTGTGGTTCAGCCCGTGCACCAGGGTGCCGGCGGTCTTGGTGGCGGCGGCCTGCAACAGGTCAGTTCCCACCGCCGTCGCGGGATGCACGCCGAAGAGCAGGATCAGGATCGGCGTCATCAGCGACCCGCCGCCGACGCCGGTCTGCCCGACCAGGACGCCAACCAGGAAACCCGAGACCACATAGCCCGGATCGATCAGGGCAAATAAACCCATGCCGTGCCCCCCGTTCTTGCGTGGGTCAGGCTAACACGGGCCTGCCGGCCGGCGGCGATGATTTTTCGTGATCCGGCCGCCGCGCGACCGGGTTACAGGCGGGCCGAGATGGCGAGCGGCGCGGGGGTGCGCGGGCCGGCGAGCGCACCCGAGGCGCCGTAGCGCGGCGGCGAGGCGGCGTGCGCGCACACCGCCCGCGCGATCACCGCGATCACCCGGCCCTGCGCGGCCTGCCCGCGTTCCAGCAAGCGCCGGTTTTCGGCCGCGAGCGTGCGCAGGCGGGCGCCCAGGCCGGTCATCGCCGCGCGCCCGGCCGGCGCGATGCCGCCGGACGACTTCGCGTGCGCCTGCGCCTGGAGGAAGGTCGCGGCGGCGCCCTGCTTGGCCGGCAGCAGGGCGGCGGCGGCGGCGAGGTCGAGCGCCTCGAGCAGACGGTTTTCGTGCTCCAGCAGGGCGGCGAGCGCGGCGCTGGCGGTGGGAAGGTCGTCGATCGATGGGATCGTCATGCGGCACTCTCCGCTGCTTCCTGGATGCGCAGCATCTGGTGGAAAACCGGCACGGCCAGGCCGAGCCCGCCGTGGGAGGCCATCCGTTTGGCGATGGCCTCGGTGAGGAACGGCTTGAACGCCTGTTCGCCGGCGCCGCCGCCGAACGGGCCGGCGGACAGGTCCACGGTGTCGAGCATTGGGCTCAGCAGTTGCGCCAGCGCCATCGCCTCGAAGTCCTGGGCGGTGCGCCAGGCGCGCGCGGCCTGCGGGGTGGCGAGTTCGGCCGGGTCGGGCGCCAGGGGGACCATCAGCGCACCCTGAGCTCGGCCTGCAACGCGCCGGCCGCCTTGATGGATTGCAGGATGGTGATCATGTCGCGCGGGCCGACGCCGAGCGCGTTCAGGCCGGCCACCAGGTCGCGCAGGGTGACGTTGCCCGGCAGGATGCCGAGGCGCTTGTCGGACGAATCATCGACCTGGATGTTGGTGCGCGGGACCGTCGCGGTGCTGCCGTTGGAGAGCGGGCCGGGCTGGCTGATCAGCGGCGTCTCGGTGACGCGAACCGTCAGGTTGCCCTGGGCGATGCCGACCGTGCTGACCCGCACATTGGCGCCCATGACGATGGTGCCGCTGGCCTCGTCGATCACCACGATGGCGGCGCTGTCGGGCTCGACGCGCAGATCCTCGATGCGGTCGAGCGAGCCGATGACGTCGCGGCCGCCGAGATCGAGCGCGACGGTGCGCGGGTCGGTGGCCTCGGCGGTGCCGGCCCCGACGGAGCGGTTGATCGCCTCGGCCATGCGCCGCGCCGTGGTCAGGTCGGGATTGCGCAGGCCGAGGCGCAACTCGGCGTGGGCGGCGAGCCGGAAACCGATCTCGCGTTCCACCGTGGCCCCGTTGGCGACCCGCCCGGCGGTGGGGACGCCACGGGAGACCGAGGCGGCGGCGCCGTGGGCCACGATGGCGCCGGTGGCCACGGTGCCCTGGGCAACCGCGTAGACGTCGCCGTCGGCGGCCAGCAGGGGGGTGACCAGCAGGGTGCCGCCGGTGAGGTCCTTGGCGTCGCCCAGGGCGGAGACCGCGATGTCGATCCGGCTGCCCGTGCGGGCGAAGGCGGGCAGATTGGCGGTGACCATCACCGCCGCCACGTTCTTGGTATCCAGGCTGGACGCCTGGTCGCGGGTGTTCACGCCCAGCCGCTCCAGCATGCCGATCAGCGACTCGCGGGTGAACACCGCGTTGTTGAGCTTGTCGCCGGTGCCGTTCAGTCCGACCACCAGGCCGTAGCCGACCAACTGGTTCTCGCGGATGCCCTCGACGTCGGCGATGTCCTTGATGCGGACCTGGGCGGCGGCCGGCGCGGCGGCGAAGCACGCCGGGGCGAGCAGCAGGAGCGCGGCGAACAGGGCGGCGGTGGGTCGCGGCACAATGGGTTCCTTCGGGCCGGCGGAGGCGATCGGAGAGGGAGACGTTAAGGAACGGCTGTCATTCTGCGGACTGGAGAGGCAAGGCGCGTGCCAGCGCCGGAACGCCGGCACGCAGGGGAACCGGCCCCGCCACCGCCCGGCACAAGCTGCCGGGCGGCAGGACGGACCGGGCAAGGAGGTGCGGATGACTGGGCTGGATGGGATCGGGCCGACAGCGCCGGCGGTGCGCGGTCCGGCGCGGCCCTCGGTTCGTGGCGCCGGGTTCCGGCTGCCGTCCGACGCCGCGGAGGCGCCCGCGGCGTCGGCGGCGACGGCCGAGGTGATGCTGGGCGGCATGCTGGCCTTGCAGGAGGCGGCCAGCGCGGCGGTGCACGACCGTGAGGCGCGGCGCCGCGGGCAGGAGATGCTGGCCGCCCTGGCCCGGCTCCAGCGGGCCCTGCTGGAGGGGCACCGGGACCTGCCGGGCCTGCGCCGCCTGGCGGACCTGGCGGAGGATGTGCCCCAGGCCGCCGATCCGGGGCTGCGCCAGGCCCTGGCCGAGGTGACCTTGCGGGCGCGGGTGGAGCTGGCGCGTCACGAAACCGTCAGAACGGGCTGACAGCGTTATCATCGTCCGGCCGCCAAGTCCTCTTGCGCGCCGGCCCAGCATGGCTATAAGCCGCGCAACTCATGTCGGGGGTGCCGATGGCCCTGTATGCCGTCGTGGTGGAGCGCTGAAATGTCCGCAGGATCTGACACGATGATGGTGACTCTGCCCCCCGATTATCGGCCATTGGAGGACGAGGAATTCATGAATCCTCTCCAGGTGGAATATTTTCGTCAGAAACTACTGCGCTGGCGCGGCGATCTGCTGCGCGAGGCCGATGGAACGCTTGCCAGTCTGTCCGAGGGCGGCATCCGCGAGGCGGATATTACCGACCGCGCCAGCGTCGAGACGGACCGGGCGTTGGAGCTGCGCACCCGTGACCGCGCCCGCAAGCTGATCGCCAAGATCGACCAGGCGCTGGCCCGGGTGGAGAACGGCTCCTACGGGTTCTGCGAGGAGACCGGCGAGCCGATCGGGCTGAAGCGGCTGGAGGCAAGGCCGATCGCCACCCTGTCGATCGAGGCCCAGGAACGCCACGAACGCATGGAGCGCGTTCACCGCGACGATTGAGGCCGCGTCAGTCGAAATCGTCGGCCAGGGCGGCCCGCACCGGCTCCGGCAACACCGCCATGTGGCTGTAGGCCGGGTGCGCCAGGCCCAGCACGACGCGCGCGCCGGGGCTGCGGAACGCCGCGATCTGCGCCGGCGACAGCGGGAAATGGACGAACTGCACCGAACTCGCCTTGCCCTCGGCGGTGGTGCGGTCCTGGTCGGCCTCCGGCACGCCGCGCACGGTCTCGCCGGCGATCTCGAGGAACGCCGCCGCCTCGATGCCGCCCAGCGCGCCGAGCACGCGCGTGCGGCGGTCGGCGTCGTCGATCTCGATCATGAAGGTGGCCACCAGCTCGCGCCCGTTCGGCACCAGCGGGTTGTAGGCCGTCAGCTCGTCGGCCAGTTGCGCCGCGCCGCCGCGCTCGATGTGCAGCATTTCCTGCACCTGTAGCCACATGGTCTGCCAGCTCTCGAAGTAGAAGGTCACGTACGGCCCGACGTCGAGCCGGCGCAGCCGCTTGGCGGCGCCGATGCGGGCGCGCCACTCCGTCCGCTGCGCGGCGTAGGTCTCGGCGGGCAGGATGTCCCCGGCGGTGATGGCGTGCTTGGCCGGCATGGCAACCCCCTCAGGCCGTTATTCCGTAGGCGCGCGCGATCAACTGGATCGGATGGGTCACCAGTTCGGGCCGCTTGTCGCCGCCCTGGCGCTCGACGCCTTGCAGGATGTGCTCACCGGCCAGCGGGCATTCCGAGGTGAGGATGTCGCCGTCACGGGCCTGGCGCGCCACCGGGCGACCCACCTTCAGCGCGACCGGGAAATTTTCCGTGCGGAACCCCCAGGCCCCGCCGTGGCCGGAGCAGCGCTCGATCACCTGCAGCGCCGCCTCCGGCAGCAGGCGCAGCATCTCGGCCGCCTTCTGGCCCATGTTCTGCGCCCGCGCGTGGCAGGCGATGTGCACGACGATGGTGCCGGGAACGTTCTGCATGCCCGGCGCCATGCCCTCCTTGCGGGCGATGTCCACGACATACTCGCTGAGATCGTAGGTGGCGGCGGCCAGGCGCTTCACCGCCGCGTCGTCGGGCAGGATCAGCGGCCATTCGAACTTCAGCATCAGCGCGCAGGACGGCACCAGGGCGACGACGTCGTAGCCGCGGTCGATCCAGCCGGCCAACTCGCGCGACACCGCGCGCGCGTTCTCCGCCACCTCGGCGATGCGGCCCTGCTCCAGCAGCGGCATGCCGCAGCACCGCGGATAGACGATCTCGGTCTCGACGCCGTTGCGCGCCAGCACGTCACGCGCCGCCATGCCGACGCCGGGCTCGTTCCAGCTGACGAAGCAGGTCGAATAGAGCACGACCTTGCGGCCGAAGGCGGGGGCCGAGCGGTTCAGCTCGGGCGTGGCCGCCGCCTTGGCGGTGAAGCCGCGCGAGGCATAACGCGGCAGCACGGCCTCGTGGTGCA
Organism: uncultured Acetobacteraceae bacterium; assembly: GCA_964459005.1. Taxonomy (GTDB): domain Bacteria; phylum Pseudomonadota; class Alphaproteobacteria; order Acetobacterales; family Acetobacteraceae; genus Rhodovastum. The sequence continues at coordinate 7,411 of CAYWOW010000030.1, read as the reverse complement.
GCCCGGCGTGGCGCTCCATCGCCGCGCGCAGGCGGGTGTTGGAGACGTCGGTCGCCCAGTTCACCACCCCGGCGGCCAGCCCGGCCAGCCGGCCGTTGCGGTCGGTGGCCGCCATCTCGCGCTCGGCGAGCGGCGGCTTGTGCGCCCGCGTCGCCACCGCGCGCGCGCGCAGCATCAGATGCGGGAAATCCACGTCGAAGGCGTGCGGCGGCACATAGGGGCACTTGGTCATGAAGCACATGTCGCAGAGCGTGCAGGCCTCGACGACCGGCGCGAACCCGGCGCTGTCGACGCTGTTCAGCTCGCCGGTTGCCGCGGCGTCGATCAGGTCGAACAGGCGGGGGAAGGATTCGCATAAATTGAAGCAGCGGCGGCAGATGTGGCAGATGTCGAAAACCCGCCGCAACTCGCCGTCCAGCTTGTCCGCGTCATAGAAATCGGGGTCCTGCCAAGCGATCGGGTGCCGCTTGGGGGCCTCCAGGCTGCCTTCGCGCATCGTCTGATTCCCAGGCGAAGGAGCCGGGGCGGCAACCGCCGTCCCGGGTCCGATCAGGCTATTTCAGCTCGTTCAGGGCACGCTGGAAGCGTCCGGCGTGCGAGCGCTCGGCCTTGGCCAGGGTCTCGAACCAGTCGGCGATTTCGTCGAAGCCTTCCTCGCGGGCGGCGCGCGCCATGCCGGGATACATGTCGGTGTATTCGTGGGTCTCGCCGGCGACCGCCGCGGCCAGGTTGTCGCTGGTCTTGCCGATCGGCAGGCCGGTGGCCGGATCGCCGACCGCCTCCAGGAACTCCAAATGGCCGTGGGCATGCCCGGTCTCGCCCTCGGCGGTCGAGCGGAACACCGCGGCGACGTCGTTGTAGCCTTCCACGTCGGCCTTCTGGGCGAAATACAGGTAACGCCGGTTCGCCTGGCTCTCGCCGGAGAAGGCGTCCTTCAGGTTGCCTTCGGTCTTGCTGCCCTTCAGTGCGGCCATGATTTTCTCCTCTGTCGCATCGACGAATTCGGGAAGCCGGCAAGCGGTCCCCCACCGCCGGATACTACCGCAGCAACCGCGCCCGTGGATACCCCGCACGCCGGCCCCGGTGCGGGGCCGGCGTTGTGCCGCAAGTCCGGCTAGTTGTTCGCCAGGTAGTCGATGGCCGCGTCGACGCCGCCGGAGGTGTACGGCACGCCGTTCATCTTCAGCGCCAGTTCGACCGCCGCCAGCGTGCCCAGGATCATCGGCTCGTTGAGGTCGCCGAGATGGGCGATGCGGAACGCCTTGCCGGCCAGCCGGGCCAGCCCGCCACCGAGCGAGACGTTGAGGCGCTCGAGCGCGGTGTTGCGCATCTTGTTGGCGTCGTGGCCCTCGGGCATCAGCACCGTGGTGACGGAGTCCGAGTAGCGCGCCGGATTGGTGCAGAACAGTTGCGGGCCGCCGTTGCCCGACCAGTGGTTCACCGCGCAGCGCACCGCCGAGGCCAGCCGGGTGTGGCGGGCGAAGACGTTGTCCAGCCCCTCGTCCTCCAGCAGCAGGCGCAGCGATTCCTTCATGCCGTAGAACAGCGAGGTCGGCGGCGTGCCCATGAAGCTCTTGTGCGGCAGCTTCATCATGTTGGCCCAGCTGAAGTAGGACTTCCGCATGGTCGATTGCTTGCTGGCTTCCCAGGCCTTGGCGGAGATGGTGTTGAACGACAGGCCGGTCGGCAGCATCAGCCCCTTCTGGGTGCCGCCGACGGCGCAGTCCACGCCCCATTCGTCGTTGCGGAAATCCATGCAGGCCAAAGAGGAGATGGTGTCGGTCAGCAGCAGCGCCGGGTGGCCGGTGGCGTCGAGGGCGGCGCGGAAGTCGGCCGGATGGAGCATCATGCCGGTGGAAGTCTCGTTGTGCGTCACGCAGACGCCCTTGATCTCGCGCGCCTTGTCGGCGGCCAGCGCGGCGCGCACCGCGGTCATCTCGACGCCGCGGCGCCAGTCGCATTCGAGCACCTGGGTGCGCAGGCCGAGGTCGCGGGCCATGTTGCCCCAGCGGTCGGAGAAATTGCCGGTCTGCGGATAGAGCAGCAGGTCGCCGGGCGAGAACAGGTTGACCAGGGCGGATTCCCAGGCGGCGTGGCCGGAACCGGTGTGGAACACCAGATCGTTCTGGGTCTTCATCACCCGCTTCAGGCCGGCCATGCAGCCCTGATACACTTCCATGAATTCGGCGGGGTACCAGTCCACGCTGACATGCGCCACCGCATGCATGATGGAATCGGGAATATTGGTAGGTCCCGGGTTGGCGAAGAACAGCCGCCCGCGCGGCTTCTGGACACGCTCGTTCATGCATTTCACTCCCGATGGGCAGGCGCGGTGATTACGGAAACGGCCCGCGCATTTGCTTGTTGCACGTTAGCAGCCCGTCCCATCGCGGCAAAATGCACACATCGCAGGGCAGCCGGCGGGTTTGCACGAGCCCGCGGCGCGCCAACCGGGACGACCCCGGTCAGATCCGCTTCTCGAACCAGTGGTGGGCGTAGGGCTCGTCGTTGAACGGCGCGACCTCCCGGTATCCGCTTCGCCGGTAAAGCGCCTGAGCCTCGAGCAGCGCCGCGTTGGTTTCCAGCCGGAGCGTCGTTAGCCCGACCTCGGCCGCTTTCGCCTCGAGCGCGGCGAGGACCCGGCGCGCGACGCCGAGGCCGCGGCTGGTGGGCGCGGTCCACATCCGCTTGATCTCGCCGGTGTTGCCGTCCTTCAGTTTGAGCGCGCCGCATCCCACCGGCCGGCCGTCGGAGCGCGCGAGGACGAAATAGCCGACCGGCGGGGTCAGTTCGCTGGCCTCGGCGGGGTTGCTTTTCGCCGGGTCGAACCCGGTTTCAAATCGTGCCGCCAGCTCGCTGAAATAGGCTTCGAGGCACCAGCGCGCGTCGCCGCTGTCCGGCGCCTCGATGCGGATATCGACGGCGGCCGCGTGGATGAGCCGTTCGACCTGGCCCATCGCGGCGACGAGACGCTGACGCTGGGTCAAGCTGAGCGGCGCCAGGATCGATGCCGCCAGCGCGTCGGATGCCCGGTCGTAGGTCCTGAGTTCGTTGCACCCTTTCGGGGTCAACACGGCGCGGCGAACCCGGCCGTCGCCGGCATCGCCGCGCATCTGCACCAGGCCCTGCTTCTCAAGCGACCGCAACAGCCGGCTGACATATCCCGAATCCAGCCCGAGCTTCTCGCGCAAGGCGCGGACCTCGCCTCCGTCGACGCCGATTTCGTACAGCAACCGCGCCTCGCCGAGCGGCCGGCCGCGATGGAGATAGCCGGCCTCCAGCGCGCCGATGCGCTGCGTGACCAGGCGGTTGAAGCGGCGGACCTCCTGTACCTGACCGGATTCCATTATCTGACTATAGTCAGATAATTGTCGGACGCAATGACGGCCGTGCGTCGTCGATGGCGGGGAATGAAAGGCGGAGGCGGATGTTGCCTGGAATCTTACCCCGGGGTGTGGAGCATGCCGATCACGGCCTTCGCGACGCCGACCGAGGAAGCCGGGTTCTGCCCGGTGACGAGCTTGCCGTCGACGACAACGAAGCTGCCCCAATTGGGCCCCTTCTCGTAAAGCCCGCCAAGACGCTTCAGTTCGTCCTCGACCAGGAACGGCACCACGTCCGTGAGCTTGACGGCGGCCTCCTCGCTGTCGCTGAAGCCGGTCACCTTCCGGCCCTTGACCAGCGGGGCGCCGCCGGCGGTGGCATGGCGCAGCACACAAGGCCCGTGGCAGACCGCCGACACCGGTTTGCCGCTGGTCCAGAAAGCCTCGATCAGCGCGATGGATGCCTTGTCCTCCGCAAGATCCCAGAGCGGGCCGTGACCGCCGGGGTAGAAGATCGCGTCGAAGTCGCCGGCCGCGAGGTCGGACAGTTTCGCGGTATGCGCGAGCGCCGCCTGCGCCGCCGCATCGCCGGCGAAACGGCGCGTGGCTTCGGTCTGGGCCGACGGCTCGGCGCTGCGCGGATCGAGCGGCGGCTGGCCGCCCTTGGGCGAGGCGAGTGTTACCGCCGCGCCGGCATCCTTGAAGGCATAGTAAGGGGCGGCGAATTCCTCCAGCCAGAAACCGGTCTTGTGGCCGGTGCTGCCAAGCTGGTCGTGCGACGTCAACACAAGCAAGATCTTCATCGGGGCTTCCCTGCCAAGATTACCCGGGCTTGACATTACGTCATAAACCAGGGGTTCGCGGACCAATTTTTGGCGCCCGTGGCGGGGGCCCGGTTGGTCGTTCGGGCCGTGTAGGTATTTTCCGACCCTCCCCCCCGGAGGCAATCCGGTCGAAACTGGGCCTTTCAGGGCACCCGAGGCGGCAGCGTATACTTATGACTGAGTTCCAGACACCCAGGACCACCGACGGGCCACCCGTGTTCTCGACTCCGGTGGCCCGGGACGTCCCGCCGCCGCGACGCACCCGGTCCCCTGTTGGGAACCCCATGAAGAAAAGAATCCCCGCCGACCTCCCGACGCTCCCGAAAGCGCGCACCGGGATAGAAGGACTCGATGAGATCACCGGCGGCGGGTTGCCCGCGGGCCGGCCGACGCTGGTGTCGGGCAGCGCGGGCTGCGGCAAGACGATGCTGGCCATCGAATTCCTGGTGCGCGGCGCGACGCAGTTCGGCGAACCCGGCGTCTTCATGATGTTCGAGGAAAGCGCGGCCGAACTCGCCGCCAACGTCCGCTCGCTCGGCTTCGATCTGGAGAAGCTCCAGGCGCAGAAGAAGATCGTGCTGGACTACGTGCACATCGAACGGAGCGAGATCGAGGAGACCGGCGAATACGATCTCGAAGGGCTGTTCATCCGGCTCGGGCACGCCATCGATTCCATCGGCGCCAAACGCGTGGTCTTCGACACCCTCGAGGCGCTGTTCGCCGGCCTGTCCAACCACGGCGTTCTCCGCGCCGAGCTGCGCCGCCTGTTCCGCTGGCTGAAGGATCGCGGCATGACCGCCATCATCACCGGCGAAAAGGGCGACGGCAACGCGGTCACGCGCTACGGCCTCGAGGAATACGTGGCGGACTGCGTGATCGTGCTCGACCAGCGCATCCAGGATCAACTGTCCACCCGGCGGCTGCGCGTGCTGAAGTATCGCGGCACCGTGCACGGCACCAACGAATACCCGTTCCTCATCGGCGCGCACGGATTCTCCGTGCTGCCGATCACGTCGCTGCAACTCGATCACCAGGTCACCACCGAGCGCGTCCCCACGGGGATCGCGCGCCTCGACGAAATGCTGGGGGGCCTGGGCTATTTCCGCGGCAGCAGCGTGCTCGTATCGGGCGCTCCCGGCACCGGCAAGAGCAGCATCGCGGCGAAGTTCATCGAGACGGCCTGCCAGCGCGGGGAACGCTCGCTGCTGTTTGCCTATGAGGAGTCGAGCGCGCAGATCGTGCGCAACATGCGGTCCGTCGGCATCGACCTGGAGCGGTGGATCAAGAAGGGCCTGCTGCAGATTCACGCCTCGCGCCCGACGCTGCAAGGGCACGAGCAGCACCTGGTGACGATGCACGACGCGGTGCGCGCCTTCCAGCCGACCGTGGTCGCGGTCGACCCGATCACCAATCTCTTCATGGCGCACAACGATGCCGAGGTGAAGCCGACGCTGATGCGGCTCATCGACTTCCTGAAGAAGGAGCAGATCACCGCGATCTTCACCAGCCTGACGACCGGCGGCGACGCCACGACATCGCCCGAGGATTCGCAGGTCGGCGTGTCCTCGCTGATGGATACCTGGCTGCTGTTGCGCAATATCGAGTTCAACGGCGAGCGCAACCGGACGATTTTCGTGCGCAAGTCGCGTGGCATGGCACACTCCAATCAGGTGCGCGAATTCGTCCTGAGCGACGCGGGAATCGACCTGGTGGATGTCTATCTCGGCGGCGACCGGGTGCTGACCGGCAGCGCCCGCGTGGCGCAGGAGGCGCAGGAGCGTTCCGCCGCCACGCTGCGCGAGCAGGATCACCAGCTCAAGCTGCGGCAGCTCGCCAGCAAGCGAAAGGCGATCGACGCCCAGATCGCCGCGCTGCAGGCCGAGGCGGAGGCGGAGACCGAGGAGGTGCATTTCGCCATCGCCCAGGAGACCTTGCAGGAGACGACCGCGGACCAGAACGCCGCCGCGATGTCCCAACAGCGCCGCGTCACCACCGGGCTCAACGGCCAGACCGGGGAAAAGCGATGAGCGGCCTCGCCGCGCCCGCGGCCCGTCGGGCAACCGCCGCGTCGCCCAAATTCCAGTTGCGCCTGTACGTCGCCGGGCAGACCGCGCGGTCGCTGGCGGCCTTCGCCAATCTGCACCGGATCTGCGAGACGCACCTGGCCGGTCAGTATTATATCGAGGTCATCGACCTGACGAAGACCCCGCAACTCGCGGCGGGCGACCAGATCCTGGCGGTGCCGACGCTGGTGCGCCGCCTGCCCGAGCCGATCAAGAAGATCATCGGCGACCTTTCCAATGAAGACCGCGTGCTGGTCGGTCTCGACATCCAGCCCGTCGCGACCGGCGCCCAATGACCGCGGACGCCACCCTCTCGCCCGAAGCGCGCGCGATGGAAGCCGCCGTGGCGGCGCAGGTCTTCACGGTCTGCGTCCTGCGGCTCTATGTCACCGGGTCATCGCCGCGTTCCATCCGCGCCATCGCGAACATCCGCAAGATCTGCGACGAGTATCTGCGGGGCTGCCACGATCTGGAGGTCGTGGACATCTCCCAGCATCCCATGCTGGCGGCCAGCGAGCAGATTCTCGCCGCGCCGACCCTGGTCAGAATGTCGCCGCTCCCCACCCGCCGGTTCGTCGGCGACATGTCGCAGTCCGAGCGCATCCTGCTGGGGCTCGGTCTTGGCGATGGGACGAACAAACCACCCCCAGCGGCGAACACGGACCTGCCTGACCGATGAACTCGCTTTCGCAGTCCGAGCTTTTCGCGGAAGTCGCCGATCTGCGGACGCGACTCGAAGGGGCGGAGGAGACGCTGCGCGCCATTCGCGGCGGCGAAGTGGATGCGTTCGTGGTCGAGAGCGCCCTCGGACCGCGGCTTTATACCCTCCAGGGCGAGGACGCCGAAGCGAGCCGCGTACGGGGTGAAATGCTGGCGCAGGTCAGCGACGCGGTGATCGCCGTCGATGGCGACATGCGCGTCTTTTATCTCAACGCCGCCGCCGAACGGCTGTACGGCCTCGCCGCGTCGTACGGTCTCGGGCAGCCCGTGTCGAAGATCTATGAATTGCGCTGGCTGCATGCCGAGGATGAGGCCGCGGCGCAGGACGCGCTGCGCGACCACGGCGAATGGCGCGGCGAGACCGTTCACGTCCGGCCGGACGGGCGCGAGCTGAACGTGGAGTCGGGCATCACCGTGCTGCGGGACACCGCGGGACAGCCGAGCGGCCTGCTCGCGGTCATCCGCGACGTGAGCGAGCGCA
>CAYWOW010000029.1:0-29790 GCA_964459005.1 uncultured Acetobacteraceae bacterium | reverse complement strand
CCGGGCTTCGCCGGCCAGGGCGACGCCCGCCTCAAGGGCCGCGGACCCGCCAGTTTCCCGGGCGTGCCCAACCCGGTCAGCCAGGCCATCATCGAGCAGCACTTCGCCGAAACGATGATGCACGCGCCGGTCACGGTGAACCACAACGGCAAGACCTACCCCTACCCGCAGCCCGGCAAGTCGGAATGCAGGCTCGCCTACTGGGTCGGCGGCGCCTGCCTGAACCAACACGACGATATCAACCTGAACCTGCAGGCCTACGCCAAATTCGAGACCATCATCGTGCAGGACAGCTGGTGGACGCCGGCCACCAGGGTCGCCGACATCGTGCTGCCCGTCGCCTGCCTGTTCGAGCGCAACGACATCACCCAGTTCTGGCGCTACGTGGTCTACCAGCACAAGATCATGGAGCCGGTCGGCGAGGCCCGCACCGACTTCGACATCTTCAAGGATCTGTCGAAGCGCCTCGGCACCTACGACCACTTCGCCATGGGCATGGACAGCGAGGACGCCTGGCTGCGCCGGCTCTATGCGATGGGCGCGCCGCCGATGGAGTACGACGCATTCAAAGCCTCCGGCTTCTACAAGCTGCCGGTGGACGACGCCCCGTACGTCGCCTTCTCCGAGTTCCGCCGCGACCCCAAAGCCAACCCGCTGACCACGCCCTCCGGCAAGTTCGAGATCCACTCTGAGACGATCGCGAACTACAAATACGCGGACTGCCCCGGCACGCCGCAGTTCATGGAACCCTTCGAGTGGCTGGGCAGCGCCAAGACCGCGCAGTACCCGCTGCACATCATCAACAAACACCCGATCTGGCGGCGGCATTCCTCCTACGACGACGTCGAGGCGCTGCACCAGTTCAGCAAGGTGAACGGGTTCGAGCCGATCACCATGAATCCGCAGGACGCCGCCGACCGCGGCCTCGTCGCCGGCGACGTGGTGCGCGTGTTCAACGACCGCGGCTCGGTGCTGTGCGGGGTGGCGATCACCACGGAAATCCGCCCGCGCGTGGTGATGATCCACGAAGGCTCGTGGTACCGCCCCGTCGAGGACGGCCGCATCGGCAGCATCGACCGCGGCGGCTGCGCCAACTCGCTGACGGCGCAACGCGGCACCTCGCAACTCGCGCAGGGGCCGGTCTGCCACGACAGCCTGGTGCAGATCGAGAAATACACCGGCCCGGCGAAGCCGAACGACTGGGCGCCGATCATGCCGGCGGCGTAGGGAAGGCAAGGCCAGGGATCCGCCTTGGCCTTCCTTCCTTCGCCCACCGGCGTAACATGGTCCCATGCGTTCGCTCCGATCCCGGCTGGCGTTGCTCTGGGCGTTGTCTTTCGCCGCCTCGTTGGCGGTGGGGGTGTTGCTGGTGTCGTTGTATCGCCAGTCGGCGGCGGCCCAGGCCGGGCGGGCCGAGGCGGTGGCCGCGCGCACCTGCGAGATGGTGGCCGAGCGTTGGAGTTTCTATGCCGCCGGTTGGGCCGGCCCCGCCCCGCCCGCCGGCGATGCCGCGTTCCGCCACGACCTGGAGGGTTTGCTGGCGATCGCCCTGCCGCCCGGCCCGCCCATGCAGGCCGGCGTCTGGCGTGCCGACGAAGGCGTGCTCGCCGCCATCGGCGCCCCCTCGACCGGACTGGAGCCGGCCATTGCCGAGGCAGCAACCGACGCGCTGGCCGACGACCGCACGGCGACGGCGCGAGCCGAATCCTCCTTGGGTCCGGTCGGCTTGGCGGCCTGTCCGCTGACCGGTCCGGTGACGGGGCTGGCCGCCTACGCGGCGGTGCCCCTGTTCGGTGTCCCCGGCCTCGGCGCCCTGCAGGCGGCGCTGGCCGTGCTGCTCGCCCTGATGCTGGCGATGACCGCCCTGCTGACCTGGTTACAGCTTTCCTGGGCCCGCCACGTCCGCGGCATCGAGACGGCGCTGGCCGGCCACGAGGCCGGCCAGTTGCCGCGCCTAGCGCCCACCGGCGAGCGCGAACTCGACCGCATCGTCGCCGCGCTGAACACCGCGGGAGCGCGTCTCGCTGAGGCGCGCGAGCGCTCCGAGGCGTTGGCGGCTCGCGTCGCCCTGTCGGAACGGCTGGCCGCCCTGGGCCGTGTCGCCGCCGGGGTCGCGCACGAAATCCGTAACCCGGTCGCGGCCATGCGGCTGCGCGCCGAAAACGCCCTGGCCGGCGACGACGCCCGCCGCCGCACCGCCCTGGAGGCCATCCTGGCGCAGATCGCCCGGCTCGACCGCCTGATCGGCGAGTTGCTCGCCATGACCCAGCGACCCGCCCCGAAGCCCGAAACGCTCGACCTCGCCGCCTTCCTGCAATCCTGCGCCGCCGACCACCCGGGGGCCAGCGTGGAGGCGCCGCCACGGACCCCTGTGCAGCTCGACCCCGCGCTCACCCGCCGCGCGCTCGATTCGCTGCTGACCAACGCGCGCCAGCATTCGCCGCCCGGCGCGCTGGTGGTGCTACGCGGCGTGGCGGAGGGCCGGACCGTCCGGATCGACGTGCGGGACAGCGGCCCGGGCGTGGACTCGGCGCTGCGGGAGTCGCTCTTCGAGCCGTTCGTCACGGGTCGGGCCGACGGCACCGGGCTCGGCCTGTCCATTGCCCGCGAACTGGCCGAGGTGCAGGGCGGACGGCTGGTGCTGGCCGATCCCGGCGGCGAAGATCGCGGCGCCACTTTCCGGTTCGAGCTGACATGGCCCACATCCTGATCGTCGACGACGACGCGGCGCTGCGCGAGAGCATCGCCGAGACCCTTGGCGACCTCGGCCACCACCCGGTGCAGGCCGCCGACGGCGAGGCCGCGCTGGCGCGCCTCGCGCGCGGCGGCATCGACGCGGTGCTGCTCGACCTGCGCATGCCGGGCATCGACGGTATCGAGGTGCTGCGCCGCCTGCGCACTCTGCCCGCACCGCCGCCGGTGGCGGTGCTGACCGCGGTGCCGACGGCGTCGAACACCATCGAGGCGATGCGCCTGGGCGCCGTCGATCACCTGGCCAAGCCGGTCGGGCGCGACGACCTGGCCGGCCTGATCGCCCGCATGCTGCCCGCCCCTGCCCCCGCCGTCGCGCCGCCCTCCGAGGCCGGCGAGGACGAGTTGGTCGGATCGTCGGCGCCGATGCGTGAGGTGCAGAAAGCCATCGGCCGGCTGGCCGACAGCGAGACCACCGTGCTGATCACCGGCGAGACCGGCACCGGCAAGGAAGTGGTGGCGCGCGCCATCCATCGCCATGGGCGCCGGGCCGGGCGGGCCTTCGTGGCGGTCAACTGCGCCGCCATCCCGGCCCCGCTGCTGGAAAGCCAGTTGTTCGGCCACGCCCGCGGCGCCTTCACCGGCGCCATCGCCGACCGCGCCGGCAGTTTCCGCGACGCCAACGGCGGCACCCTGTTCCTCGACGAAATCGGCGACATGGACCTCGCCATGCAGGCCAAGCTGCTGCGCGTGCTGCAGGACCGCATGGTGGTGCCGGTCGGCGGCCGGCCCGTGCCGGTGGACGTGCGCATCCTGGCGGCGACGCACCGCGACCTGCGCGCCATGGTGGCGGGCGGCGGTTTCCGCGAGGACCTGTTCTACCGCATCGGCGTGGTGCCGGTGCACCTGCCGCCGCTACGGGAACGCCTGTCCGACATTCTTCCCCTCGCCGAGCATTTCCTGGCCCGCGCCGGCGGCACCCGGCGCCTGTCGGGCGAGGCGGCGGCCCGGCTGCTGGCGCATCCCTGGCCGGGGAACGTGCGCGAACTGCGCAACGCCATGGAGCGTGCCGCTGTGCTGGCGCCGCTGGCGGTGCTGTCGGCCGCCGATTTCGCCTTCCTGGCCGGCGAGAGCGTGCCCGTGAGCGACTGGCTGGCCGGCGACCTGCCCGGCGCCGTCGCCCGGCTGGAGACGGAAATGATCCGCCGCGCGCTCGCCTTATGCGGCGGCAACCGTACGGAAGCGGCGCGCCGGCTGAACATCCACCGCCAGTTGCTCTATGAGAAAATGCGCCGGTACGATCTGGACCTGTCCGGAAGCCGGACAGCTGGCGTCGTCGAGCCGGACGAACTGCCCCCCCGGGAATTGCCAAAAACGCAGTGATTCCGGGCTTGTGGTATCTGGCACGCGGCTTGCTGTGGATGCCCCATGGGCCATCTGGGCCTGCACGGAGGACGGTATGAGACTCAAATACGCTCTGCTCGCGGCCACCCTGATCGCCGGCGCATCCGGCGTTGCGCTGGCGCAGCGCGCGGCAACCTACGACCTGACGCAGCTTCCCGAGGTGAAGGGCAAAGTGGCGCAGTACCTGCTCACCCCGCGCGGCGGCGTCGACGGTCTGCTTCTGGCCGACGGCACGGAAGTGTATGTCGCCCCGCGCCTGTCCACCCAACTCGTCTTCGCCGTGAAGCCAGGCGATGCGGTGACCATCCACGGGCTGAAGGCGCGGGCGATCCCGATGGTCATGGGGGCCTCGGTCACCAATGACACCACCGGCGCCACCGTGGCGGGCGGCCCGCGCGGACCGCACGCGGCGATGACGCAGTATGAGGCGACCGGCGTGGTGAAGGCGCAGTTGCACTCGCCGCGCGGCGATGTCGACGGCGTGTTGCTGCAGGACGGCACCCTCGTCCGCCTGCCGCCGCCCGAGGCGCAGAAATTCGCCGCCGAGCTTACCCCGGGCAAGTCGGTGTTCGTGCAGGGCTTCGGCTATGAGGGCGCGCTCGGCAAGATCATCGCGGCGCGGGCGCTGGGGGCCGACAAGGACCACACCCAGCCCGTCGCCGGCCCGCGCATGCCCGGCCCCGGTGGCCACATGTGGGGCCATCGGCCGATGATGGGCGGCCATGGCCCGATGATGGGTGGCCCCGCCGCGCCGCAGCAGCAGTAGCTTCCTTCTCCCCCTCCCCTTGTGGCTTGAGCCGCGAAGCGGACCAAGGCCGGGGGAGGGGTGTCGCGCCGTCAGCAGGATGAAGCAGGCGGCGCCCCCATCCCGAAGGCGGGGCGCAGCCGCAGGCCCAGGGCGCTGCCCGCGATGGCGCAGCCGATCCACAGCCAGCCATGCAAGCTGCCCGAGGCAACGCCGCTGAAGAAGGCGCCGATGTTGCAGCCATAAGCCAGCCGGGCCCCGTATCCCATCAGCAGCCCGCCCGCGACCGAGGCCAGCAGGTGCCGCCCCGGCACCCGCCGCGCCGGCGCGAACCGCCCGGCCAGTGCGGCGGCCAGCAGCGCCCCCAGCATGATGCCGAAGTCCATCACCGAGGTGACGTCGCCCAGCACGGGCTGCGCCAGGGCCGCCTGATTGGCCGGCGCCGCCCAGGCGCCCCAGTGCGCCACGTCCAGGCCCGCGGCGCCCAGCAGTTTCACCCCCCACAACCCGAAGGCCGAGGTAATGCCCCAGGGCCGGCCGGCGACATAAAGAGTGGCGAAATTCAGCACGGCCAGCGCCACCCCGCCGAGTGCGATCGGCCACGGCCCGCTCAGCACGCCGCGCGCGCTCACCGTCCCGCCGATGGCCTCGACGCGGCCATGACGGCGGCGCTCCAGCCCCCGCACCAGCAGGAACAGCGCGCCGAAGACAAACAGGTTGCCGGCCAGCGCGGCTGGCCAACCGAACCGCGACACCAGCGAAATCGGCGGCAGGGCGGGCAGCGCCTGCCACCACCCCAGATGCGCCACGCCGACCACGGAGCCGAAGATGAAGAAGCCCAGGGTGACGACCATGCGCGTGGCTCCGCCGCCCACCGCGTAGAGCGTGCCGGAGGCGCAGCCGCCGCCCAGTTGCATGCCGACGCCGAACAGCAAGGCCCCCACGGCCACCGACACGCCGGCCGGCGCGACGTTGCCCGCCACCGGATGGCCGAACAGGCTGCCGGCCGCTAGTGCCGGGAAGAACAGCACGGTCGCCAGCCCGAGCATGACCAGTTGCGCCCGCAGCCCGGCACTGCGCCGGTCCGTGAGGAACCGCCGGTAGGCCAAGGTGAAGCCGAACGAGGCATGATACAGCGCGATGCCGAGCAGCCCGCCCAAGCCGAACAGCACCACCAGGCGGAACGGGGCGACCTGGCCGACCGCCAGGGCCAGCGCGGCAAAGCCGGCGAGCGCCGCGGCCGCCACCAGGGGCTGGCCGGGAACGGAGAGCCAGGATGCGATGACGGTGCCTGACACGGGCTACCTCCTTGTCGGGGCTGCTTACATACGATCTGTCAGCGCTGAATTCAACGGTTCGTTTTTTATTTACAATCGTTGATAGTGAATAATCCTCGGTTTCACGGTCGCCCGGACAGCGGCACTCACATGCGGCGGGGTTTGGCCAGCGGGCCTGCCAAGTGATTGCGGATCATCGTCAGCCCCACGCAAACCGCCGTTTCGCTGTCGATTTCGGCGCTGATCGACAGGCCGAATCTCTCGCAGGCCCGGCGGTAGAACACTTGGCGCGACCCCGGATCGGACACCAGCAGGATTTCGCGCGCGGCGGGATGGAATTGCCGGATCTGGCGCAATTCGTGGCCGATCAGGATGCCGGAAAGAAACGACTGCAAGCTGTGCGGCGGTTCGCCCGCGTGCAGTTCGCGGCTGCGCACCTGCCAAATGTCCACCAGCAGATCCCGCCCGTTGTCCGCCAGTTCAAGGCCCTGGTCGAAGGAGCCGAAGTGCTGCCCGACATCGCGCAACGGCGGCCCGTTCCGGAACAGTGGCGCCAGCGAACCATGTTCGCTCAGCACGCCATAGAGGTCGCCCGTCATGACGGTGTGGAAATCGACGATCTTCCCGCCCTCGACCTTGAGCCATTTGCAATGCGTTCCGGGAATGCACAGCAGCGCGTTGTCCCGGCCGAAGTGCGTCGTCGCGCCAAGTCCCTTGACCTCCTCGCTGCGCATTACATCATGCCGTCCGTCGCGATGTTCCAGCGCCAGGCCTGACGTGACGGCAATGGAACGGTCGCCCAGGCAGCCCTTTTGTTCCGCCGTCAGACGATACAGCCCCGCCACTATTTCCCCGAAACCGGCGGGCGCCTCGACGTATTTCGTTTCGACCCAGCCTTCGCGGCTGCCCACCGCGCCGCACATCAGCACGGGGGCATCCGGGTACCGCGTCAGCCAGGCGTTCACCGCCTCGTTCAGGAACACGCTGTAATCGTAGTTCCGCGAGGAGAAAGGCGCCTGCACGAAGGATTTCAGCACACCGTGCCCGGCAACTTCGCGCCGGTCCACCACCTTGCCGTCCTGCACCAGGAAGGCGTGGAAATTGGTGCTGCCCCAGTCGATGAAGATGTCCACGTAGGATCTCCGCAAGATTGATTCGTTGCATACTGGGCGCCGCGCGTCGCGGGTGCTACGCGCGGCGCGGCGCCTGCACCGCCACGCGCATCGGGTACACGTCGAGGCGTTGCCACACCTTGCCCACCACGTAGGGGTCGCTTGCCAGCCAGGCGTCCAGTTCCGCACGGGTGGAAAAATCGACCACGCAGGCCGATCCGATCATTTCTCCCCCGTCGTCCAGGATGGCGCCGCCCAGCATGATCTGCCCGGCCTCGGCCATCGGCCCGACATTGGCGAAATGCGCCGTCCGCGCGGCCAGGCGACGGTCCTTCGCCCCGGCGTCATTGCCGTCCCAGGCCACCACCAGGTATTGCGGCATCGTCAGCCCCCCGCCACGCCCTGCGTGCAGACATAGAGCGAGTACAGCCCATGCGCCGCCGCCATGAACAGCCGGTTGCGGTAGCGCCCGCCGAAGCACAGGTTGGCGCAGCGCTCGGGCAGGCTGATGTGCCCGATCGGCACGCCCGCCGGGTTGAACACCCGCACCCCGTCCAGTTCGGGGCCGATTCCCCAGCCGCACCACAGATTGCCGTCCACATCCACCCGGAACCCGTCCGGCGTGGCGCCCGGACCGGAATCGATGAACAACCGCTCGCGCGCCAGCCGCACGCCGTCCACCACGTCGAAGGCGAGGAACGTCCGGTGCGGCTCGGCCCGCGAGGCGATGACGTACAGAATGCTTTCGTCGGGCGAGAAGGCCAGCCCGTTCGGCGCCGCAATCCCGTCCGCGACCTTCGCCACCACCCCGGTCTGCGGGTCGATGCGATAGACCGCCGGCGGCACTTCCGACACGTCCTGGTGGCCTTCGTACCAATGCAGGATGCCGAACACCGGGTCGGTGAACCAGACGCTGCCGTCCGACTTCACCACCACGTCGTTCGGCGAGTTCAGCCGCTTGCCCTCGAACCGGTCGGCCAGCACGGTGATGCTGCCGTCGTATTCGGTGCGGGTGACCCGGCGGGCGTCGTGCTCGCAGGTCACCAGCCGCCCCTGGCGATCACGCGTGTTGCCGTTGGCGTTGTTGGATGGCTTGCGGAACGCGTTGACCGTGCCGGTCTCCTCATCCCAACGCAGAATCCGGTTGTTGGGGATGTCGCTCCACAGCAGGCAGCGGTGATCGCCCATCCAGACCGGCCCCTCCGACCACCGGCACCCCGTGTAAAGCCGCTCCACTGAGGCCAACGGCAGCCGGTAGCGGGTGAAACTCGGATCGAGGTCGCGCACGGCGGGGTCGGGATAGCGCGTGCTGGGTTCCCACATGGATGTATTCCTCTCTGCTTGTCTGCGATTCGGTAAGCGGTGGCGGGCCGGGCTTCAGCCGACCTCCACCCAGGCGCCGCTGCGCGCGCTGGCCGCGATCGCCTGCAAGGCCAGCACGGTGTCGATCGATTCCGCCTCGGTCGCGCCGTTCCAGCCCGCCGGCCCCTCGCGCACCATGCGTGCGAAGGATTCGGCCTCGGCGCGGAAGCCATCGCCGCCCGGCACTTCCTCCCTCTCGTAGGGCACCGGCAGCGCCACGCCGCGTTTGACGCTGAGCGACAGCACCCCGCTGTCCGGCGCGTGGTTGCTGAAGTCGGTCCGCACCGCGCCCGCCTCGCCGGCGACCATCGCATAGCGATGGGACGCGCTGGACAGGTTGCAACTCATCTGCGCCATGGCGCCGCCGGGGAACACCAGCGTCGCCGCCACCGCCTGGTCGACGCCGCTCTGCGTATAGCGTGCCGTGGCCCACACCCGGCTCGGCCGTTCACCCACCATCAGCCGCACCATGCTCATGGCGTAGGTGCCGGCATCCAGCAGGGCGCCGCCGCCGCGCTCGGGCACCAGGCGGATGTTCGCCGGATCGACCAGCGGCGCGCCCTCCGGCGTGACGATCCTGAAGCCCATCGCCGCGGTCACGCTCTGCACCCGCCCGACCACGCCTGCGGCCAGCAGCTCGCGCAGGCGCAGGGTCTGCGGCTGGGACATGTAGGGGTAGGCCTCGGCCAGGCACACGCCATGGGCGCGCGCGGCGGCGAACATCGCCCGGGCCTGCTCGCCGGTGATCGCCAGCGGCTTCTCGCACAGCACGTGCTTGCCGGCCGCGGCGGCGCGGATCGCCCAGGTGGCGTGCAGGTCGTTGGGCAGCGGGATGTAGACCGCCTCGATCTCCGGGTCGGCGAGCAGCCCCTCATAGGAGCCGTGCGAGCGCGGAATACCGCACTCCGTGGCGAAGGCGGCGGCCTTGACCCCATCACGGCTGGCGACCGCCACGACGCTCGCCAGCGCCGATCCGGCCACTCCGCGGGTGAAGGAGCGCGCGATATTGGCGGCGCCCAGGACGCCGTAGCGGAGCGGTGCGAATGCGGTCATGGGGTCGGCCTCGATTGCGGGACGGAATGGTCCGATCCGCCAGATTGGCGCCCGCTACGCCCCCGTAGCAAGGGGTCTGCGCCGCGCTCTTGCCATGCCTGATTGTCCCGGCCACAAATGCCGGCATGAACCGCGACGTCCTGATCGCCCCCTCCATCCTCTCCGCCGACTTCGCCCGCCTCGGCGAGGAGGTGCGCGCGGTGGATGCGGCCGGCGCGGACTGGATCCATCTCGACGTGATGGACGGGCATTTCGTGCCCAACATCACCTTCGGCCCCGACGTCGTGCGGGCGCTGCGCGGCCACAGCGGCAAGTGTTTCGACGCCCATCTGATGATCGCCCCGGCCGATCCCTATCTGGAGGCTTTTGCACATGCCGGGGTGGACCGCATCACCGTGCACGCCGAAGCCGGGCCGCATTTGCAGCGCAGCTTGCAGGCGATCCGTGCGCTGGGCGTGAAGGCCGGCGTGGCGCTCAACCCGGCGACCCCCGAGCAGGCCGTCGCCTATGTGCTCGACGAGGTGGATCTGATCCTCGCGATGACGGTGAACCCCGGCTTCGGCGGCCAGGTCTTCATCCCTGCCGTGCTGGAGAAGATCCGTGGCCTGAGCGCCATGATCGGTGACCGCGACATCCGCATCCAGGTCGATGGCGGCATCACGCCCGAAACCGCGCCGGCGGCGATCGCGGCCGGGGCATCCGTGCTCGTCGCGGGGTCGGCGGTGTTCGGCTGCCCGCCCTACGCGGAGGCCATCGCGGCGCTGCGGGCGGCACGGTAGAAGGCCGGGGATGAAACATGCGTGGACTAACAATACGGTGACCGTTAGTCATGGATAATTATGACGACGAACTAAAGAAAGCTAAGATAAGATTTGGCACGAGTGTACGGGTTGAACGTGACAGCGTAGAGACAATTGTAAGATTGTATAGCGTCAATACGGATAATGATAGGTTCTTTTTTGAGTGTCGGTTTGTGTTTGCCGAAAACGGATACGATTTCTATGTGACAATTGTCAATTTCGGCCTTCATCGTGTGGCGAGCGCAGGAAGTACGGGATCTGATTTTAGAAAGAAATTCTCACAGGAACAAATTAAAATAGCAAAAGACCTGATTGATGAGTATTTCTTGGGAGAATCTGGCAAGAATGACTTCCCACAGAACCATCATAATTCTCAGTGCCTCGGAATTAATTATCCACCCAACTGGATCCTGAAGGCGCCGAACTAACCCAGGTTTGTTCCGGTTCGGCGCGCCGTACGCTGCCTGCGCGTGCCGGCGGCTACTCCAGACCGCCAATCCATACCACGCGATCCGCCAAGGGCGTGTCGCGGAAACGACGAACAAGCCTCTCGTCCGCCGTCACCATCGCCACGCCGCGCTCCAAAGCGAGTGCGACATACAAGGAGTCATAGATCGTCACCGCATGCTCGACGGAGATCGCGAAAGCACGCGACATCAATCCGGCGATGGGCGTCGCGATCACCGGAGCCCGCATCAAGGCGGTCATGCGTTCCTCCGCGTCGTTGCGCTCGAGATCGCCCTTGAGAACCTTCGACCACAGCACGTTCACGGCTTCCGCCAGCCAGTGCTCCGGCGCATGGATTTCTTCGCATTCCAGCAGGAGGGCCGCCCCGGCGCTATGATCTTCCTCGACAACCCACTTCGCCGCCACCGAAGCATCCACGACCACCTTTTTCAGCATGCCGCGTCGCCATGATCCCGGTCCCGGTCCCGCCGGATGATCTCGGCGCTGTCGGTGGACTGCGGCGGGGTCCGCGCCCGCAACCGCACCGCTGCCTCGGCGAACGGCTCCGTCTCCGGCTCGAGCGCCCGCTCAAGAATGACGCGATGCTCCGCTTCGACCGACCGCCCATGCCGGGCGGCCCGCCGCCGCAGCGCGGCGACAAGACCGTCGTCCAAACCCCTGACGAGAAGCTGTCCCATCGCTTCCTCCATGCTATCGTTGAATGATAGCATCCGGCATGCCATGCTTCAAGAGCCGGGTGCCGCGCCCCTCCCGCCGGAATTCCTTGACTTCCCCGCCCCATCCGCCCATCTACCGCCTTGCGCGCCCTGCTGTGGTTTCGTGCGCTGCCCGCCCGACCGACAATCTTGCAACTCGCAAGTGGTCCGGGCGCCCCCCCAGGTAGCCCGCTTTTCCTCAAACGATTGCGCCGGCCCGCGATCCTGTCGATCGCGATGACGCATACCCATTCGCCCGTAAACCATGCGGGCGGATTGCGTCGATACGTATGAAAGTCACTTGATGACCAGCTTCTCCGACCTCGGCCTGAACGCCGCCCTGCTTCGCGCGGTGGCGACCGAGGGCTACACCACCCCCTCCCCGATCCAGCTTCAGGCCATTCCCCACGTCCTCGCCGGGCGCGACGTGCAAGGCGTCGCCCAGACCGGCACCGGCAAGACCGCCGCCTTCGCCCTGCCCATCCTGCAACGCCTGTCCGCCGCCCGCCCCCGGCCCGCGCCGAAAACCTGCCGCGCCCTGGTGGTCGCCCCCACCCGCGAACTGGCCAGCCAGATCGCCGAGAGTTTCCGGGCGTACGGCCGCCACACCGGGATGACCGTCGCCCTGGTCTTCGGCGGGGTGCCCAAACCCTCCCAGATCCGCCAGCTTTCCAACGGCGTCGATATCCTGGTCGCCACCCCCGGCCGCCTGCTCGACCACATCAACGCCCGCGCCCTGCGGCTGGACGCGGTGGAAGTCCTGGTGCTCGACGAGGCCGACCACATGCTCGACCTCGGCTTTATCATCCCGATCCGGCGGATCGCCGCCCTGACGCCGGCGAACCGGCAAACCCTGCTGTTCACCGCCACCATGCCGCCGGCGATCGCCAAGCTTGCCGCCGGCCTGCTGCACGACCCCGTCCAGGTCGCCGTGGTGCAGGTCGCCACCACCGTCGAGCAGGTGACGCAGCACGTCATGTTCGTCGACACCGCCGCCAAGCGCGGCGCGCTGCGCGGCCTGCTGGCGAAGTCCAAGGGCCGCACGCTGGTGTTCACGCGCACCAAGCACGGCGCCGACCGGGTGGTGAAATACCTCGACGAGTACGGGGTTCCCTCGGCCGCGATCCACGGCAACAAGAGCCAGGGTCAGCGCGAGCGCGCCCTGGCCGGCTTCCGCGCCGGCACCACGCGGGTGCTGGTGGCCACCGACATCGCGGCGCGCGGCATCGACGTGAACGACGTCACCCACGTCATCAACTTCGACCTGCCGAACATCCCGGAGAGCTACGTCCACCGCATCGGCCGCACCGCGCGCGCCGGCGCCTCGGGGGTGGCGATCAGCCTGTGCGGGCCGGACGAGCGTCCGTTCCTGCGCGACATCGAGAAACTGCTCCACACCAAGGTGCCGGTGCTGCTGGCCGCCTGAAAGACCGGTCCAGGGGCCGGTAGGCCCCTGGACCGTCCTTTGTGGCATTACCCTGAGGTGCGGGGCTCACGCCGGCTGCCCGAAGCAGTTCGGCCAGGTCGCCTACGAGCTCGATGCCGGGCGGGTCATCATCGTGCGCCGGCGGAGTGATGCTCACCTTTTCGATCAGGCCGGCGCGGCCTCCGGCGCCGCGTGATCGTCGTGTTCGGCCATTGCCTGCCGGAGATTGGCCACCTTCGCGCGGTGGAATGGCCCGCACTCATTTGGCCGCCGGTTTGCCGGGCGGGGTGCCGGCGTTCCCGTCCGTGGCGAAAAGACGAGCCATGAGCGCATCCATCATCATGAAGAACGATTCCGCCCCATAGCCCGCGAGAAACGACAGCCCGGCAGCCGATATGCTGATGCCGAACGATTTGGCGACCGAACCAGTGGCGTCCGCGCCGGTGAAGAACAGGCCGACCGCCATCCCCGCGGCAGGACCCAGTAGGTACATAGCAGATCGGGAGACCGTATAGTCGCGCGGCGCCAGGACGCTGTCGCGCACCTTGGCCGCGACCGACCGCACAACCCCGGCCAGGGTGCCGAGAAAGCCGAACAAAGCCGGAATGAAAATACCGGTGAACGCACCCACGACCGCGATGACAAAATTCTGCAGCGAGCTCGGCGGAACGGCCGGGTATTCCGGGGGCAGGTCACACTTGTAGTCCTCTCCCGTCTTCATATCGGGCGCCAAAACCTTGATCGCCAGGCCGATCGGGCGAGCATAGGCCCACCGCGAGGCGAACAATGTCGCCAGGTCATCCCGACTTTGCACGCGTTGCTGTTCCAGGATGCGTGCCCGCATGCACGAGAGCGTTTGAGCGCCTTTCAACTCGCCCGCCCTGCAGGCGGATCTGGTCGGCAAAAACGCCAGGTCGGGCGTGAACAACGCGTTGTAGTCGCTGTCGGCCCTGACGATTTGTTGTAGAACAGAACTCGTAACGGAAATATTCCAATTCAAGAATAAAATGACTGAAATCACAACGAGCGCCAGAGCCGGCAACCGGCGGTACCAGTCCTTGAACTTGCGGGCATGACCCTCAAGGGCGGGATAAGCCCAGCGGGCGGAGGACGGCCCCTCGTATCCCACCGCCGCCGGGCCTCTCCGCGACGTCTTGACGTGGGACGACGCCACGCCGGCGAACATGTTCGTGTATGCGATCGTCAAACCGCGGGCCGGCGCCGCGATTGCGTTGAGCTGATCCTTCAGCGTCAGCAGCAAGGCCGCCTGGTCGGCATGCGCCGCCGGACCGCCAGTCGGTGGAAACCGGATTTCGCAGACCTGCTGAACGACATTTTCCGTTGCCGTGTCGAGTGTCTTGCCGTCCGGGCCGTATTTCGGCAAACCTTTCAGACCATCAAGCGACTTTTCAGGTCGGCCGGAAACGTAATCCATCAGCAAATGGACCTCGTACAGGTCGCGGTGAAACAATTCCTCTTCGTCCAGACGGCTGCGCGCAGAAGCGCTCCCGCCATCGGCGACCGTCACGCGGCCGTTGGCGGCGGTGATGCTCACCGTCCGTTCCGCAGAGGCAATGCCGTTCGCAACCACCGCCAACTCGTATTGGCCGGCCGGCGTGTCGGCCGGAATCATGAAATCCGTGGTCTGCGGCGTGGCGCCGGTGGCGACCGCCATGCTGGAGTGCGCTTGCGTCCGGCAATAGATCACCGCGGCGCCAGGCGGCTGCGCGCGCAGGCGCACCAGCGGATAGTTGGTGGCCATCGCGGCGTCGTCGCCATAGGCGCAGGCCTGGGAAAGACCATTCAACTGTGTGCCGGTCAAGCGCTGCACCGTAGCCGCGGCGCAGGTCGCAGGACATGCCATGATGGTTGGCTGCCACGCCGGGTCCGGCGCGCCGTCCGGCTGATAGGTCTGCAACGTCCGCGTGCCGTTGCTGTACAGAACCTCGCCCGTGGGCAGCAACAGAAAGCGGGCCTGATAGGGCGGCAGGCCGACATCGCCCGGCGGCGCCGGCAGCGGGTTTGTCCAGGTGTTGGCCGCTGGATCGTATTCAAGAAAATAGGTTGGGCCGGCATAGGTATTCCGCTGCCCGTCGACCGGACCGGCCGCGCACAATACCCGGCCATTCGGCAGCAGGCATGCCGGCGCGTCCTTCGCCCCCAGTTGCACGCCCGCCACCTGGGGAAAGGGCGCGCCGGCCGACCAGGTTCCGGCCAGGGTCGGATCCGGGTTGGGTGTGAACCGCGCGGTGGTCCCGGTGGCGCCGGTGGCAAAGACGCTGCCGGTGGGCAGCAGAATGGCCGGGCCGATTTCCAACGAGGCCGCCTCGACAAGGTCGCCGGCTGTGGGGCCGTTGGCCAGCCACGTGCCCGCGACAAGCCGTTCTGTTTCCGGGTGGCCGTCGCAGACCGCGGTCAGCACGCTGCCGTCGGGCAGCAGCGTCCAGCTCTCCTCGGTGCTGCTGGGGTTCAGCTTGTTTCCGGCGGCCGACCAGGAGCGGGAGGCCGGATCGAAGATGGCGCAGGCCGGGGTGTTGATGTTGCCGATCAGCACCCTGCCATCCGGCAGCACGCAGCACGGCGCGTCGCCGATCGCGGTCCAGCCCGGTGGCGTGGACAGGCTGGTCCAGCAATCCTGCACCGGATCATAGAGTTCGGCCGAGCATAAATCGACCGGTGTCTTGCCGTTGTTGCTGTACTCACCACCGGCGATGAACACGGTGCCGTCGCGCAGCACCGCCGAGGCAAAATAAAGTGGCGCGGTGGTCGACGATGCGGCTTGCAGCCACCTGCCCGTCGCATACCGGCCGGCGCTGTCCGGCTTCAACCGCCACCAGCGCGAGGTGCCGGAATCCTGCGCGAACACGCTGCCGTCGGTGAGTAACAACATGGTGCCCACGTCGAACGGCACCGCCATGGATGTCGCCCAACTCCCGGTCATCGGCAGATCTCCCCCAACCCTCCGGCCCTGGCTTCAGACCGTGCGTCGCCGTCGATGCTGTTGGCGCATGTTTCCGCGGAACATCCTGATTGGCAAGGAATATTTCGTCTCGCCTCGCGCCGACGCAGTACCTTGTGTATCTTTCGCACGACAATTTCTCGTGTACCGTTCCCGTTGCTTGCTTGATTGCAAGTATTCCCGTGGTCCAGGCGCCGCGCCGGCAGGAACGTTATCGAAGGCAGCAGAATGGCGAAAATCGATGCGGCGGCAGTGACGGCTGCTCTTGTCATGACCGATGCAACCCCCAATTGTCGAAGGCGGGCAGATTGACTCCCTCGTTTGGCGGGGCGGGAGGATAACAATGCGACGCTGGGGCACGCTGCTGCTGGTGATGGCGATCGCGGTCATTGGCGGCTGGCTTTGGCTGAACCACGGGCTGCTGCCGAACGACGGCCCGATCCGTGACGAGGCGCTGCGCGCGGGTCGCGAACCCGCCTCGTTTCCCGCCGCGGACGAGAACTATTTTCATGATATGGACGGTGGCATCGCGCTGACCCCACAGCAGGTCCAGGGGCGCAACACCTGGCTGGTGTGGTCGGGCGGCAACGACCGGTTCTGGGACGGCATGACCGCCACCACTTTCGGCGCTTTCGACCTGCTGAAGGTGATCAGCTCGCATCCCGGCCAGAAATTCGATCGCGACAGTCGTTGGAGCTATCTGGGCCTGATCAACGAGCCCTGCTTCGACCAGCCGACCGGGCCTGATCCCGACCATTTCGGTCTCTGGCTGGACAAGCGTCGCGCCAATTGCCCGGCCGACCCGTTTGCCGATCCGAAGAAGTATCCAGGTGTCGCGATCGGCGCGCGCGGCAGCACGGTTCCGGTCGGGTCGTATTACGGCGAACCCACCGGAATCGTCGGCTTGCGCCTGTTCCCCAACCCCGATTTCGACGAGGCCGCGAAACGCGCCTGGGATGCCGAGAAGTACTATACCGACGAGAAATACTACGACAACAGCAAGTTGGTTCGGCCGTACCGCGTCGGCATGACCTGCGGTTTCTGCCATGTCGGGCCAAGCCCGATCCATCCCCCGGCCGATCCCGCGCATCCGGCCTTTGCCGATCTCAGCTCGACTGTCGGTGCGCAGTACATGTGGGTCGACCGTCTGTTCATCTATGACAGCCGGGCCAGCAACTTCTTCTTCCAGCTCGTCCATACCTGGCGTCCCGGCGCGATGGACACCTCGCTGGTGTCCACCGACAGCATCAACAATCCGCGGACGATGAATGCGATCTACGCGCTCGGCGCGCGGCTCGACCACGCGATGCGCTGGGGCAGGGAACAGCTGGCCGGCGGCGAGCTGAACAACAAACAGTTCCAGGATTTCACACAGGATCCCGCGCTGACCCGCTTCTACCAACCACCCAATGCGGTGTTCACCCCGCGCGTGCTGAAGGACGGCTCGGATTCGGTCGGCGCGCTCGGCGCGCTCAACCGGGTCTATATCAATATCGGCTTGTTCAGCGAGGAATGGCTGACGCATTTCAACGCAGTGCTCGGTGGCAAGCCCATCACGCCGATCGAGATCGCGACGGCAGAGCGCAACTCGACCTATTGGCGGGCGACCGAGGCGCAGACGCCGGCGACCGCGTTGTTTTTTCTGGCCGCCGGCCGACCCGACCACCTGCGCGACGCGCCGGGCGGCGCCCGCTATCTCGAAACCGACCCGACGATCCTTGACCGCGGCAAGACCGTGTTCGCGGACACCTGCGCGCGTTGCCATTCGAGCAAGGCGCCGACGCCGGCAGTGGGGCTGGATCCGGCGGGCTGCAACGGTCCGGGATATCTGACTTGCTGGAACGCGTACTGGGCGTGGACCAAGACCGACGAATTCAAACAAAAGATGCGGGCAATCGTGCAGGCGCCCGATTTCCTCGATGGCAACTTCCTGTCGGCCGAGTTCCGCGTGCCGGTGACTCTGCTGCAAACCAACGCGTGCAGCCCGCTCGCCACCAACGCGCTGCGTGGCAACATCTGGGATAATTTTTCGTCCGAAGATTACAAGAACCTGCCCTCGGTCGGCGACATCACCGT
The DNA here is from genome assembly GCA_964459005.1 of uncultured Acetobacteraceae bacterium. Classification (GTDB taxonomy): domain Bacteria; phylum Pseudomonadota; class Alphaproteobacteria; order Acetobacterales; family Acetobacteraceae; genus Rhodovastum. Next base: position 11,722 of record CAYWOW010000029.1, on the reverse strand, counting down.
GCACGACCCGTTCACCGGCAAACCATACCAGTGGCACATGCCGGCCGGCGGACGCGGCTACACCAGGCCGCCGTCGCTGATCAGCATTTGGTCCACCGCGCCCTTCCTGCTCAACAACAGCCTCGGCCCGTTCGAGCAGGACCCCTCGGTCGATGCGCGCATGCGGGTGTTTCAGGCCTCGATCGAGCAATTGCTGTGGCCGGAAAAGCGCGAGCGCGATCCGATCCTCGGCGACGCCGTGCCGGGCGTGATCGATCGGACGACAGTACGCAGCACCATCACCATCCCCGAGGGCTATGTGCCGGACGTGCTGCGGCCCGAGCAGGGTCTGCTGCATCGCTGGCTGCCGCAGATCTTCGCGGCCTCCGGTGACCTGGTCATCGGACCGATCCCGCAGGGCGTGCCGGTCAATCTGCTGGCCAACATCCAGATCCTGTCCGAGAGCAACGACCCGGCGGAACAGGCGAGCCATGCCGAGAAGGTGCTGGCCCTGGCGAACGCGCTGCGGCGCGATCTGGTGGCTGCCCCGCCAGGGGCGACGGATGCCGAGTTGCGGCAGAAATTCGCCAATCTCGTGCAACCGATGCTGGCGCTCAGCAAGTGCCCGGACTTCGTGGTCAACCGTGGACATTATTTCGGCACCGACCGCTCTACCCAGGAGCCGCCGCTGTCCGATGACGACAAGCGCGCACTGATCGCGTTCCTGAAGACCTTCTGATCGTCGTGCCCGCCGCCTCCGTCATGGCCGAGCCCGACTGCGATCATATCGTCGTCGGCGCGGGCGCCGGTGGCGGCACGCTCGCCGCCCGGCTGGCAGAAGCCGGGCGGCGCGTGGTCCTGCTGGAAGCCGGTGGCGACCCACGAGCCGCGGACGACACACGCCTGCCCGCCGACTACGACGTGCCAGCCTTCCATCCCTTCGCGTCGGAAAACCCAGCGCTGCGCTGGGATTTTTTCGTCCGCCACTATGCCGATCCGGCGCGGCAGGAGCGCGACCCGAACGACCGACCGGTGCGAGGCGGCGTTCTGTATCCGCGCGCCGCTGGGCTGGGCGGCTGCACCGCGCACAATGCAATGATCTTCCTCGCCGCGCCGGACGCGGACTGGGACGCCATCGCCGCGCTGACCGGTGATCGGGGCTGGTCCGGCGCGGCGATGCGCCGGCATTACCGCGCCATCGAGGATTGCCATCACCGCCCGGAATGGCGGTTGCCCGGACTGCTCGGCCTGAATCCAACCGGACATGGTTGGCGCGGTTGGCTGCGGACCGAACGTGCCCTGCCGGCCAACGCCATCGAGGACGACGAACTGCTGCATGTCCTGCTGGAATCGGCCCTCGTCGCGCTGGACGAGGGCGGGCGGCCGGTCGACGAACTGTGGCGTCTGTTCAGGGGCCACGCCGATCCGAACGATCGCCGCCTGGCACGGGCAGGGTTCGAGGGGCTGTGCTACACGCCGCTGTCCACCAGCCAGCATCGCCGCATCGGTACGCGCGAGCGCGTGCTCGATGTCGCCGCGCGCTTTCCCGACCGATTGCGGATCGAGACCAATGCGCTGGCAACACGCGTGCTACTCGATGCCGACGGCGCCGCTTTCGGCGTCGAGTACCACAAGGGCGAGCGGCTCTATCGCGCGCACGCCGCGCCGGCGAGCGACAACGGGGGTGAGCTTCGTCTGTTGCGTGCCCGCGGCGATATCATCCTGGCCGGCGGCAGCTTCAACACGCCGCAACTGCTGATGCTATCCGGGATCGGCGAGCCGGCGTCGCTGCAAGCGGTCGGTATCACGCCCGTCATCGCCCTGCCCGGCGTCGGCCGCAATCTGCAGGACCGCTACGAAGTCGGTGTCGTCAACCGCATGACCAGGCCCTGGGAGGTGTTGGACGGCGCGCGCTTCGAACACGGCGACGCGCTGTATGCGGAATGGCTGCATGGCGAAGGGATGTATGTCTCCAACGGCGCGGCCATCGCCGTCGCGCGCCGCTCCAATCCGCGCGTCGCGCTGCCGGACCTGTTCTGCATGGCCCTGCTGGCGCGGTTCCAGGGCTACTTCCCCGGCTACTCGCGCCTGATCGCCGACAGCCACGACCATCTCACCTGGGCGATCCTGAAGGCACACACAGCCAACCGTGCCGGTCGCGTGACGCTGCGCTCGGCCGATCCGCGTGAGCCGCCCGACATCCTGTTCAACTCTTTCACGGGCGACGGCGCGGAAGATGATCTGGCCGCCGTCGTCGCGGGCATTCGGTTCGTTCGCCGGATGACCGCGCACCTGACGGAGCGGGGCGTAATCGCTGAAGAAATTCTCCCCGGCCCCGACATGCACACGACCGCGCAACTCGCGCAGTTCGTGCGCGACCATGCCTGGGGCCACCACGCATCCGGCTCCTGCGCGATCGGCCCGCGGGAGGCCGGCCGCGTCCTGGATGGCGCGCTCCGCGTGCACGGCGCGCGTGGGCTAAGGGTGGCCGACGCCTCGGTGTTTCCGCACATTCCCGGTACCTTCATCGTCAGCGCCGTGATGATGGTGGGTGAGCGCGCCGCCGAGCTGATCCTGGCCGAGCCTCCATGATTCGCACGGGCAGCGCCGGCTGTTGGCCAAGCTCGCTGTTACGACAACGACATTGCGCTATGGCGCCGGGTCCGTCTGCCGCCCCCGGTAACGGGCGCAGGCCTGGTATATGGCACCGCGGGCCCGCTGGATGTTGCCGATGGGCCGGTGTTCGGCGATGGCGTGCCACGGGTTGAACGCCACGCCGGCGAGATAGCTCTCCTCGCGCTTCGTCTCGGTGGAATCGATGTCGCGACGGTGAATCGTCAGCTCTGCCAGCTTCACGAACGGTGCGTCCACGGGCTTCCACTCGGCGGCACCGTCAATCGGCGTCTTCACCGGATCGACGTAGAACTGCACCATAAAGTCGTAGCGGAGATCAGCCTCGGCGAGCCGCTGTCGTAGATCATCGCGGAGATAATTGCGCCAGGAGGCGTTGCGCGTCGTCGCCACGGTCGTCGGTTGCCGCGACTGCAATTTGAACTTCACCGCATGCGGACCGATGGTAATGGGCACGTCGCTGTAGAAGTCCTCCGTCGCGACGCTGCGCAGCAGCAGCCGGCGCGGTGTCCAGCGCAAGGTCCATAGCATGACGCGCAATGCCTGCGCCAGACCGAGGCCACGCACCAATACCACCGGCGCGGTCAGCACGTTCGCCGCCGACGTCGACATGATCAGCAACTGCCCGGCGTCCTCGGCCGGCAGATAAGGTTGGTTGAGTGCAATGAAATCCTGGGTGCCAGCGTGCTCCTCGCCGGGGAGCAGCTTCACGCCGTCGACACCCTCGAGCTTGACCGCGCATCCCAGCAGGTCCGGGAACCAGTCGGGCCGCGTGGCGCTGAAGCCATTCGAAAGTCTTATCCAGGCCTGGAACGTTCGAGGTGCCTTGAACACGCCGTGCTTCGCGGCGACGGGGATGGCTTCCAGCACCCGGAACTCGGCGCTCAATCCGACATGTGATTTGACGTGGAACGCGCGATGGGCCTGGCCGTCCCCGCGCCGGGCGAAGCTCTGCTGATAGCGATTCAACACGCTGGCGTAAGTATTGAACAGCTCGGCCTCGCCATCCGGAATCAGCTCATGCCAGTTCGCGCTTGTCGAGTTGGCGCTCACGTCACGCCCGGTCTCGCCGGTCACGGACGGTGACGACGCCATCACGCCTCCGCCCCCGGCGATGAACCGCAGCGCCCGCACGCCTGGCAGGAAGAAATAGGCGCCGCCACGCACCGTTATGAAGCGCGGCACGCCGCTCAAGCGGCCAAACCCGTCGGTAGCCTGGCCGGCGGGAAATGGCTCGCGATTACCGAGCAGCGGGTCGGCCTCGCCAATCAACCCGTCGAATTTCGCGCTCGCCAACCAGGCATTCTGGACGAACTCGAATTGCCGGGAGATATTAGCGTTGAGGCAAATGAAGTGCAGTCCGGTCGCGATGTCAGGCGCGTCGGGGGAGGCGTCGGCGACCGCCTGCTCCGGTGTCAACGTCTGGCCGTATTCCCGGCCACGGCGCAGGATGCGGTGGAAGCGACTGGAGGCGATCGTGTCGTAGCGCAGATCGTCGCCACCGGAAAAGCCGAGCATGCAGATCGCCTGGGACAGCAAGCCCTGGCGCCCGCCCGGCATGTCGCCGTTGCGTGGATTCGCCCGGCGGACGTGCGCGCCAAGCGGGCAGCGGAGTCCCTTCGGATCGGACGCGTAGGTGAAGTTGTTGAGCCGGACGTCGTCCGGGTCGGGGCCGACGCCGCGCAGGCGGTTCGGCTCAAGTGGCAGCAACGGTGCGCCGGACAGGTGGCGACCGACCATCGCTTCGGCCAGCGTGGTGGCGTCGCCCCCCGCCGCCGTTGCGTGCGCCGCCGCGAAGCGCCAGAAGCCGCGCACATCCTGTGCCAACTGGCGGAAGACCAGGTAGGTGCCGTTGCGTCCCAGATCGCGACGTCCGCCATCCCCGGTCGCCGGCAGCAAGGATTCGGAGCCTGGCAATGATGATTCCACCAACGGCCGGCCGGTGATCCGGCCGTATTCGTTCGTGTAGCCCAGCAGCAACTCCCCGGCGGCCAGGGCGTTGCCGTAGGCGAGGGCGGCATCGCCGCGCGCATCGGGCCGGCGCGCGCCCGACAGGTCGAAGCTGGGCTGACTGACCCCGTCGGTAAAGCCGAACGGCTCGTGTCCGCCCATGTTCGATGTCGGCAAGTCAACGATAGTTTCAAACCCCGCGCAAAAGTCAGCGGTCATGACGGACTCGCGCAACGCCACGAGGCCGCCCCGCTCGGCATAGAGGCAAAGAAGGACGTCCGGAACATCGCGGGCGCCCCAGTCCCAGTTCGCCGGCGCATTGGCGCCGACATCGCCGAGCCGGCGCGACCGTTGCGCGTCGCCTGCCATGCCGGAAAGGAACTCGGCGCTGAATCCGGCCAGTACCGAAGCGGGCAGACCAAGCGCGCGCAGCCCGTCGGCGGAGATGGCGACATGCAGCGCCGTCGGCACCTGACTGGCCAGATCTGCAACCGTGGTCACCCGGGCCGCGCCGAGCCAGGCCCGCGCCGCTGCGGCGTCCAGCACGCGCAGCAGCAGGAAGCAGGCCTCGGTCAGCGGCGTATAGCCGGACTGGACCAGGCCCTGAACGTCCTCGGCCTCGTGGGTGGGGCGCGTCATATCAGCGCGATCCAGCGCCGCGCGGCGTCGTCGCTCATCGCCGCGGGTTGCAGGCCGGCGCGGATGCGGCTGTTGCGCGCCAGATCGAGGGCGGTGAGCCCGGGATACGCCTTGAACCAGACCTCGGTCGGAAGCTGGTGGCGGCGGATGTAGTATTTGAACGCCTGTTCGTTTTTCGCCCCGTCCAGCGCCAGGAATCGGGTGCGCGGATAGCCGATGCCGTTGCTGAACACGAGGTTCAATCCCCAGGCAACCTTGTTGATGAAGTCGTCCATGTAGCTGTCCAGGCTGCCGTCGTAATTGCTGCCGAAGAACAGCCGGTGATTGCCATCCAGCAACACCCAGCGGGCGAAATGGATCGTGCCGACGCGGGCCAGCCGGCCGCGTACATAGACATGCCGCGTGGTGTACTGGACGACCCAGAGCAGGAAGCGCAGCAGCCAAAGTCGGAATGCGCCGGGCTTACGACTGCCGAACGCGCTGAACTGATTGCTGACGTCGTGATCCTCGATCGCCGCCAGCGCCGCCTCGTGCGCGACCGTTGGGCGCGGAAAGATCTCCGGGTCGGTGCGCTCGCGCTGGCGCAGCGCGAACAGGAAGGGCACTGCGCCCAGCAGGAAGACCGGCAACAGCAGGAGCAGCAGCAGCGGCACCCCGATGGCATCCAGCAGTTGGCGGAACTGCCAGCTGGGCGGCGTCGGTTCGGGCGGCGAGAGCGGCAATCGTCCGTGGCGCTGCTCGGCGGCGACATATTCCAGCAGCGCGGCGCGCACGGTCTGTGGTGGCGCGTCCTGCGCCTGCAGCGCCAGCCTTGCCCGCAGGGCCTGATGCAGCGCGGCTTCCTGATGAACCTGACGGACCGTGCGTCCGACCCAATTGACGTAGCAGGTGGCGGGCGCAACGGACCGCGCCTGCATCCAGGCCAGGAGGTCGCGGTCGTCGCTATAATCTTCGCAATGCGCGAAAATCGCCCGAAGCCCCGGCCCCGCGAGCGCGGCAAACGCCGCAAGCTGCGCCTCGGCCGGTCCGTCGCAATCGCCAAGAAAAGCGAGCGCGACCGGCAGAGGCACAGCCGGCGCACCGCCCACGACCCGATCCGCGAGCGTCGCATCGTCCAGCACCACCAGCCGGGCAAAGTGCAGCCGCTCGAACCGGCCGAACGGGATCAGCGCGTTGTCCGGATCGGCGGTGCCTGGCGCCTGCGTCATTCCGCGGAGCAGGTCGCGCAACGCGCCGATGTGCCCCTGCCGGATCGGCGCGACCACCATGAAGGCGGATTGCGGCGTCATGCCGGGAACATCGTTCAGAACTGCAGGGCGAAGTTGATCAGCTTGGTGTGGTCCCAGTATACTACGCCCAGATACAGCCCGGGCGAAATCAGGCGGATCTCATCGCGGATCCATTGCGCGACGATCGAGGTCTGCGAGTAGTCGAGAACGATGCAGTCGCGCTGATCGAGCCAACTCGACGCCACGTAGACGCGGGCGATGATCGCGTTGAGGCCGAACGGCAGGATGCGGTTGCGCAGCAGCCCGGCTGACGCGTCGAACACCTTGCCCTGCCAGGCGAACAGGTTGATGAAGGTCGCGATCTCCGGCGTGAAGGCGGTGCCGGGGGCCACGATCGCGGTGCCATTGCTCTCGCCGTTCGGGATCGGGCCCGGCGCGCTGGACTTGAACAGCGTGTCCAGTTCGGCCTGCGTCATTTTCAGCAGTTGACCGACGTCGTACGCCATCGGATTCCCCCTCGCGCTGCTTTATGGCGCCCTTTCTACACGGCAGGGATCGGCCGTGCAATTGCAGCCTGCGGCAAACGCTAAACTGTGAATATCTCTTGCAGGAACGGCGCCAATGCCGGGTCCGCCGCGGCGCGTTCGCCGATCCAGCGGCCGAGCTTGCGGTAACTCTCGAACTGGCTCTCGGTGAAAAACTGGTCCAGCGTGGAGTCGTTCGGAAATGCCCTGTCCTGAGAGGCATAACCGCGAACGTCGACCGGCATGGCGGGCAGGCGGCATGGCTTCACGTAGAGCAGGTGGCCGGTCGCTGGCGGGTCGCGCCAAGTAATTTTCGCCAGCGCATACGGCCCGCTTTGCGGCGTCCATTTCTTCTCCGACGTCATCGGCATGGGCATGGGGAAGGTGATCTCCACATTCATATCGATACGGATCTCGCGTACCGCACTGGCCAGATCGGCGAATGCGTAACCGGGATCCGCGCCGGCATCGACCACCACAATCAGGTTGCAGCCGCGGCGGATCATCTCGTACAGGCCAAGATTGTCGAAATGTCCGCCATCGGTAAGGTAGATTGCCGATCCGGTGCCGCCGGCCAACCCCAACATCTCGGCAGCCAGCGCAAGCAGCGCGTTGGGCGGCTTGCCGTTGCGCAGGCCCGGTCCACGGACGATCGCGGGATTGGGCAGCCAGCCGCCGAGCCTGACGTTGAACAGCGTCATCAGGAAGGCCGTCCAGGGCGAAGAGTGATATCCCATGCTCGGACTGACCGCCGCCCCCGACAGCGCCATTGCGGTACCGAGCGTCATGCCCATCGGTTCGTCCGGCAACCCGGTTTCGGGTTCGGACCCCGCGTAGATTGCGGTGGCCGCGAAGGCGTTCGGCGGCGACAGGATTGCAGAGCCGCAGGCAACCGGCGTGATGCTGAACGGGGCGGCCTTGCGTTCCTGCCAGGCGCGGGGCTCGCCGCTCTCCAGGTTCAAGGCAGTGCCGATTACGGGGAACAGGCGCCGTGTCTCGTGCGGCTCGGGCTGCAGTTCCTGCATGCGCACGTTATCGGCCGGGTCGAAATCGGTGAACGGATCCGCCACTCGCCGCAACCGGCCAGTCGGCGGCCGCACCGTGCCAAGGAACGCGCGGATCAGCCGGTTGCGATAGAGTCCGTGCAGGGAGAAGCGGTTGACGTTGACGCACCGTCCCAGCACCCAGGCAATCCCCAGGCACAGCGCCGCCAGCGCCAGCCCGGCGGCTCCCGTGGTGCCTGCGCTGTCCGGCGCCACAAGCCAGGCGAGCAACGCATCGCCGGCCGTGGCGAGCAAGGTCAGCAAGCCCACCGCGAAGATCATCGTGAGCAGCGCGGCAAGTGTGTCGAACGACAACAGTCCCGTGCCAGCTAGGCCGCTGGACTTTTTGGAATGACCGAGCAGTGCGCCTGAACCCCCCGAGGCCGCAGTGACCGCGGCGCAGCCCCAGGTCCAGATGGCAGACCCACTCGCTCTCAGCACCGCCGGCGTCAGCAGCATGCAAACCGCGGCCAATATGCCCCAGAGCAGAACGGGGACAAACTTGATTGCACTGAGCCGGGCCAGCCATTCGCGGTCGAGATCGCCGCGCAGCACTTCGCGGCGCAGCGCGACGAAGGCCAGGCTCATGCAGAGATGTGACAGGATCACCGCGGCGGGGCCAACGATGGCCAGCAGCGCCGGGGCGATGGCCGAGCCGGGCAGAAGCATGCCCGCAAGCCTGATGCAGCCGGCGAGTACGCCACAGGCGATGCCGCATCCGATGATCCAGGGCAACAGGTTGGCGGCATAGAGACGCCTGGCGTGCCCGATGATCGCGCACCAGCCCCAGGCCGCAAGATAGGCCAGCAGGTATAGGACGAACACAGCCAGAGGCACGATGTGGGTGGGACCCCACGTGCCGATCGCCAGCGCGGAGCCATTCCGTGCCGCGGTGGTCAGCAGAAACGGCGCCATCGCGAGTGGCAACAGGGCCGACCAGATCAGCGCGGGCACGACGCTGTATCGGCCGATCGAGGCGACCGATGCGTATTCCGGCGGCTTCCCAGTGGCGTGACTCGGTAGGTGGCAGCAGGGGAAGAACGCGGCGAGCCCGGCGGCCAGCAGGGCGATCGCCAGCACCAGGGGGCTGGCGCTGTCCGGGATGGCCTTTAGAAAGTCGCGATAGACCCCGGCCAACAGCGCCAGGGCAAACAGCGCCGGCATGAAGATCGCCCAATTGACCACAACGTTTCGGACGTACAGCGTCATCGCCGCCCAGGTGTCACGAGACGTAAGCCCTTGTTCTGGCGTAAGGAAGCTGGTGAAGCCACGCAGTTGCTGCACCGGCTGCGGCGCAATCCCTGAGCCGAGCAGCGCCTCGACCGTCTGAATGTCTTGCGGCGCTATCCGGGACCGCCCCGACTGTCGCGCATGCGCCAGCAGCCAGGCCTGAAGCCATGACCCGATATAGCCTCCGCCGGACACCGTCGACAGATAATGGAAATGCCGCAGCAGATTTTGCCCCGCAAGCGCCTGCATGACACCCAGGCAGAATGCTGCGCTGCGGATGCCGCCGCCGGACAGGCAGAGCGCCGCCTGCTTTGGTTTGTCCGCCGTTTCGAACCGAGCAGCGTCCGCCCCCCAAATGGCCTTGCGCTCACGTCGAAGCGCCTCGGCGAACGAAAAGGTGTCGGCGCCGTCCTCCGGAACGATCGACATCCGCCCAATCCTGTTCTTATCAAAAACGGATAGCCGAGCCTTGAGTGCGCCACAAGTGGTGCCCGATCTGCCTCCCGCTTTCTTGACAACGGCCGGCACGACGGCATGCGTTCGGCCATGCGGATCAGGGTCAGCCGTTGACGAGCCGGGTAAGCAGTTCGGTGGAATCCTTCCAGAGAGACAGTATCAAATTTCTGCGAGGGCCTTGGCGATGGTGGTCGCAAGATTGCGAGCGCCACCGGATTGGGCCATCATCGCCTCTGCAGAGACAGATCATTTCGGAAATGCCGAGACAGAGAGCGGGAAACGGAAAACAGCTGAAAATTCTGCTGCACCGTTTCGACGGTACCTGAGGGGACGTTTCTTGCGCACATGGATGGGTCGATCACGCCTTGCAGCCTGTCTTATTTTTCAAGAATGACCAGATAAGGAGAAAAGAGAACGTGGGCGAATCACTGCGACTCAGATTTTGGACCGCCGCCGATAATGCACGGACTGCCGGTGTTGTAACCAATTTTGAGACGACGCCGTCGCCTTTGGCGGACATCGGCGATCTTTCAGGAATTGCCAAGAGTGCCATTGCTGTGATCTCGGAAGTGGCGGCCTTGGCGTGATCTCCGGCGTCGGCAGCTTTCAGCTTTACCACTCTTGGCGCGTTTATCATGCCAACTCCTGTGAGTTTAGAAAAGACTCTGGTTGCGACGCGAGATCGAAATCAATGCGGCAACCCCAGCGGCAAAACATCGCCCCTGGCTAATGCCGATGCTCCACCGCTGTATGTAGAAAGGTGTGAGGTGACCGTGAGGACCTATCCGGAAAGAAGCTCAGTCTGCGGGATTGAATGTGACCTGGTGACCTCCGCGCGATTCGAAGGTAGACACTGGGACGGACGGCAACCTCGATAGAATATAGTGATGAATTGTTATGGGGTACAATCAGGGGGGAAATGAATGCCGATCATTGTGCGTGACGCCTGCGAAGCCTGTTTCGATGCCCACAAGGACGATTGTAGCGGCTTCGTCCGCGCTGTTGCGGCCAGTCTCGGCGTGACCCTGCAAGGTCTTGCGGACGACATTGTTGTGACCATTCGCACCGATCCGGGCTGGAGGCAGCTTCCAGACGGCAACGCGGCGGCGCAGAGCGCTGAAGCCGGCAGGCTCGTCATCGCTGGATTGAAGGGCTCCGAGCAGGCACATCCCGATCCCCACGGTCACGTCGCCGTCGTGGTCGATGGACCCGTAGAGCGGGACGCATGTCCGACGGCCTATTGGGGGAGTCTGGGCGGCAAGCCGGGGAAGGCCCTGACGATCAACTTTGCATGGACGGTGGACGACCGCGACCACGTCACGTACGCCGAACACGATGTTGCCGCTCCCGGTACGGAATGACGGCGCATGGCGAATATGGGTGGAATTGCAGCGAACTGACAGGATGTTCGGAAATAGCAATGTTCAGCAACGCAATTCTTGATGTTGTCATCGCGCTGATTTTTACGTTCCTGGTGGTCAGTCTGGCCGCCGACGCGGCGGTGGAAGCAATCGTGTCGGTGTTCAAACTTCGCGCCACCACGCCGAAGTCCGGCATGATGGATCTGCTGAGCGACCCGAAACTCAATGATCTGGCAGCGGAACCTTATGCAAATGCGCTAATCAGCCCGCGTGGCCCGACCTCGCGGGGCGGGCGCACCCGAGGCAGACATCAACACCCCTGATGGTCGCGACACTGTAGAACGTGCCGGACATGATAAAATGCATCGCGGCTGAGGCCGCATAGCTGAGAGGGGAAATCATGAGCGTCAATACGGCACCGCTGAGCGACGCGGAAATCCAGGAATGGTTCAACTCACCCGGCACTGTGGCACCCAATACTTTCGAAATCGCGCTGGTCCTCGGCGGCACTGTCTCGGCCGGCGCTTACACGGCGGGCGCGCTTGATTTTCTCATCGAGGCGCTTGATGCCTGGTCGGACGCGAAGGCTGCGGCGGGCGAGCCGGCGGTACCGCGCCATGACGTAGTGCTCCGGGTTATCGCCGGCACGTCGGGTGGCGGCGTCAACGCCGCCATCGCGG
>CAYWOW010000028.1:3414-30626 GCA_964459005.1 uncultured Acetobacteraceae bacterium | reverse complement strand
CCGAAGTGCCGCACGACCAGACCAGCCGCTACGGCATCCTCGACATCGAGTCCGACGACGGCCGGCTGGTCGCCGTGCGGGGCTTGGTCGAGAAGCCGAAGCCCAAGGACGCGCCGTCCGACCTGTCCATCATCGGCCGCTACGTCATGTTGCCGCAGGTCATCGAGCATCTCTCGCGGATGGAACGCGGCGCCGGCAACGAGGTGCAGCTCACCGACGCCATGGCCCGGCTGATCGGCCAAGTGCCGTTCCACGGCCTGCGCTACGAGGGCCACCGCTTCGACTGCGGCGACAAGATCGGCTTTCTGGAGGCGCAGGTCGCTTTTGCCCTCAAGCGCCCCGATCTCGCCCCCGCCGTGCGTGCCTTCCTCAAGCACTACATTGACGCCTGATCCGCGGCGTCCGTCCTTTAGTCCAGCGAGAGCGCCATGGCCTTCATCCACCGTTTCGACGCCACCGTGCTGCGCGAGTACGACATCCGCGGCATCGTCGGCCGCACCCTGCACGAGACGGATGCCTTCGCCATCGGCCGCTGCTTCGGCAGCGTCGTGGTGCGCGACGGCGGGACCACGGTGGCGGTGGGCTATGACGGGCGGATCTCCTCGCCGGCGCTGGAGCGGCAGCTGGTCGCCGGGTTAAGGGCAAGCGGGGTGGAGGTGGTGCGGGTCGGCCGTGGTCCGACACCGATGCTCTACTACGCCACCACCACCATGCAGACCGGCGGCGCGGTCATGCTGACCGGCAGCCACAACCCGCCCGACTACAACGGGTTCAAGATGACGCTGCGGGGCAAGCCGTTTTTTGGCGCCCGGATCACCGAAATCGGCCGGATGGCCGCCGCCGGCGACGTGGTGGCGGAGGCCGCGGGCCACGAACGCACGGTTGACCTCTCCGCCGAGTACCTGGCCCGGCTGTTGTCGGACTGGGACGGCGGCGACCGCCGGCTGAAGGTGGTCTGGGACAACGGCAACGGTGCCGCCGGCGAGCTGCTGCAACGCCTGGTGCGGTCGCTGCCAGGCGAGCACACCGTGCTGTTCCCCGAAATCGACGGCAAATTTCCCAACCACCACCCCGATCCCACGGTGCCGAAGAACCTCCAGCACCTGATCGCCGAGGTGCGCCGCCGCGGCGCCGATCTCGGCATCGCTTTCGATGGCGACGCCGATCGCATCGGCGTGGTGGACGACAGCGGCACGATGTTGTTCGGCGACCAGCTTCTCGTGGTGCTGGCGCGCGACGTGCTGCGGACCCATCCCGGCGCCACCATCATCGCCGACGTCAAGGCCAGCCAGGTGCTATTCGACGAGATCGCCCGCGCCGGCGGCACGCCGCTGATGTGGAAGACCGGCCACAGCCTGATCAAAGCCAAGATGGCGGAGGTCGCCTGTCCGCTCGCCGGCGAGATGTCGGGCCACGTCTTCTTCGCCGATCATTGGTACGGCTTCGACGATGCGCTTTACGCCGCCGTCCGGTTGCTTGGCATCGTGGCGCGCATGACCGGCCCGCTGTCGGCGCTACGGGCCGGCCTGCCACACGTGCTCAACACGCCAGAGCTGCGTTTCGACTGCGCGGACACCCGCAAGTTCCAGGTCATCGAAGAGGTCGCCGCCCGCCTGAAGGCCGCGGGAGCAACACTGTCCGACATCGACGGCGTGCGTGTGCAGACCGATGACGGCTGGTGGTTGCTGCGCGCCTCCAACACCCAGGCCGTGCTGGTGGCGCGCGCCGAGGCATCCAGTGAAGCGGGCCTCGAGCGGTTGAAGGCGGCGCTGGTCCGCCAACTGCAGGCGTCTGGCCTCGCGGCTCCCGATTTCTCGGCGGCCAACGCCGGCCACTGACCCATCGCGTCAGGGCGGCGCGAGCTCCTTGGCGCGGGCCCTGACGCCGGCGGCCAGTGCCTCGGTAACGGCGTGAATGCGCGGCATGTGGCGGATGTCGTTGTGCACAGCCAGCCACAGTTCTCGTTGTGGCGGCGGGGCGGGGGGTTCCAGCCGAACCAGCCCGCCGGCATCGCCCAGGTAGCGAGCGAGGCAGACCAGCCCCAGCCCCGCGCGCGCCGCTTCGCGCTGCGCATAGCGCGTATTGGCGCGCAACGCCGGCGTCGCACGCGGCAGGCTGGCGACCAGCCACGCCATCTCCGGCAGCCTCATCATCTCTTCCTGTGTCAGGATGACGTCGTGGCCCTGCCCGCCGGTGGCAAAGTCGGGCCGGCCGCGCGCCTCCAGATAGGCCGGCGCGGCATACAGGCCATAGCCGATGACACCGATGCGCCGCACCACCAGGTCGTTCTGCTCCGGCCGTGCCGCCCGCACCGCCACGTCCGCCTCGCGCCGGCTGAGGTTCAGGCTGCGCGTGTCGGCCACCAGTTCCACCACGATGCCGGGATGGTGCTGCCGCAGGTCGACCAACGCGGGTATCAGGATGTCGGCGGCGATCGATTCGACCGAAGTCACCCGCACCACCCCTTCCAGCCGCACGTCGCGACCGGAAATGCGCCGCTCCGCTGCCAGCGCCTCGGCTTCGATGCGCTCGGCATTGCCCAGGATGGCTTCGCCCGCCGCCGTCAGTGTGTAGCCGTGTGGCGTCTTTTGCAGCAGGCGCGCCCCGGCGCGTTGTTCCAATGCCGCCAGGCGGCGCCCCATGGTGGGCTGGTGCACCCCCGAGGCGTGGGCCGCGGCCGAGAGTGTCCCGTGCCGTGCAACCAACAGAAAAGTTCGCAGGTCGTCCCAGTCCAACATATTCATGTCCGCATAGTGATTCTGCCACTTTAGCCAACTGCAATGCGTTGGCGAAGAGAACATATTGGTGGGGTGCCGGAAGGTTTGGCACATACCGGAAAGGGTTTGTCCGATGGCTGGTTCTGGCGAGTGGGGGGCGGCGCGTTCCCTGCCTGGCGGCGGTGCCCTGGCGTTGCGCCCGCCGTGCCACGTGGCCGCGCTGGCCTGATCGGGAGGATACCATGCTGCCCAGTCTGTTCCTCAGTCACGGCTCGCCCATGCTGGCGCTCACGCCCGGCCCCGCGCACGACTTCCTGACCGGCCTCGGCGCCACACTCGCCCGGCCGCGGGCCATCCTGGTTGCCTCGGCGCACTGGGAGACGGCGCATCCGATGGTGAACGGGCCCGCCCGCAACCGGACCATTCACGATTTCGCCGGCTTCCCGCGCGCCCTCTACGCGCTGCACTACGATGCCCCCGGCGACCCGGCACTGGCCGAGCAGATCGATGATCTGCTCGCCGCCGCCGGGCTGCGGGCCGGTATCGACCATGTCCGCGGCCTGGACCACGGCGCCTGGGTACCCCTGATGCTGGCCTGGCCGGATGCCGACGTGCCGGTGGTGCAGCTATCCGTGCAGCCCCATCTCGGCCCGGCACATCACCTGGAGGTCGGCCGTGCGCTGGCGCCGCTGCGGGCGCAGGGGGTGCTGGTACTCGGTTCGGGCAGTTTCACCCATGATCTGTCCCGCTTTCAGGGTCAGGGGCCGGATGCTCACGAGGCGCCGGACGTGGCGGAATTCGCCGCCTGGATGGATACCGCGCTGCGCGAGGGCCGGCGCTGCGACCTGCTTACCTATCGTCGCAAGGCGCCGCACGCCGTCGCGCAGCACCCGACCGAGGAGCATTTGCTGCCGATGTTCGTGGCCATGGGCGCCGCTGGCCACGAAGTCCGGGCGGAACGCCTGCACGCCAGCATCAGCTATGGCGTGCTGCGGATGGATGCCTACGCGTTCGCCTGAGCATGCGCCTGTTTCTCTACGGCACCCTGCTGGACCCTGACCGGCTGGTCCGGTTGGCCGGCCGGCGCGTGCCACGTACTCCGGCCGTGCTGCAGGGTTGGCGGCGCGTCGCCTTGCCGGGCGGCAGGTTCCCCACGCTGCGGCGTGGCCGCGGCAGCGTGGCGGGCGCCGTGGTCGCGGTGGATGCCGCCGCCCTGGCTGGTCTGGTCGCCTACGAGGGGCCCTGCTATCGTCTGATGCGGGTGGTCGTGCGCACCGCGCGCGGCAACATTGTCGCCCACGCCTGGATCGCCCCGGGCGGCACGCTTCGCGACTGGCCATGAAGGATACCCCATGCTGCAGCCCCCTCCGGCACAACCCGGCATGCGCGAGGATGAAGTCGACACTCCCGCGCTGCTGATCGACCTCGATGCCCTCGAGGCCAACCTCGACACCATGGCAGCCCTGCTCGCACCGACCGGCGTGAAGCTGCGGGCGCACGCCAAGACGCACAAATCGCCGGTGATCGCCCGTCTGCAGATCGCCCGTGGCGCGGTCGGCCAGTGCACCCAGAAGGTCGCCGAGGCCGAGACGCTGGCCTGGGGTGGGGTGACCAACATCCTGGTTTCCAACGAGGTCGTCGGCGCCGCCAAGCTGGCCCGCCTGGCCGCGCTGTCGCATATCGCCCAGGTGGCGGTCTGCGCCGACGACCCGGCTCATGTCGCCGCCATCGAGGCGGCGGCGCGCGACGCCGGCATCCGGCTTTCCGTGCTGGTGGAGATCGACGTGGGTGGCAAGCGCTGCGGTCTGCCCCCAGGCTCCGCGGCGGTGGAGCTTGCCCGCGCCATCGCGGCCAGCCCCCATCTGCGTTTCGGCGGGCTGCAGGCCTATCACGGCAGCGCCCAGCACCTGCGCCGGCCGGAGGAGCGGCGTGTCGCCATCGCCGCCGCCGTCGAGGGTACCCGGCGCACCGTGGAGCAGCTTCGTCAGCAGGGGTTGGACTGTCCGATCGTCGGCGGCGCCGGCACCGGGACGTTTCCCTTCGAGGCGGCCTCGGGCATCTATACCGAGATGCAGGCCGGTTCGTATGTGTTCATGGACGCCGATTACGGCCGCAACCTCGACGCCGACGGCAATCCGGTGAGCACCTTCCGCCACTCGCTGTTCGTGCTCGCGACCGTCATCAGCGCCCCTGTCCCGGGCCGTGCGGTGGTCGATGCCGGGCACAAGGCGGTGGCGATCGATTCCGGTCTGCCGCTGGTGTGGCAGCACCCCGACCTGCGCTGCGTCTCGGCCTCGGACGAACACTTCAAGCTGGAGTTCGGCCCCGAGACAACCGCACCCGCGATCGGCGAGAAGCTGCGTCTGGTGCCGGGCCACTGCGACCCGACGGTGGCGCGCCACGACTGGTATGTCGGCGTGCGTGGCGGCCGCGTGGAGTGCCTCTGGCCGATCGTGGCTCGCGGCGCGCTGGGCTGACGCAGACCGTTGGAAGAAAGCAAGGCCAGCGCAGAGCCGCGGCCTTGCTTTCTGCCTAAGCCACTTTCTGCAATTCTTCTTCCATGGGCGTCTGCTGCTGGCGCAGCAGTTCGCGGTACGGCCCCGGCCGGTTCGCCAACACCTCCGGCGGTCCGTCCTCCACCACTCGCCCCGCATCCATCACCACGATGCGGTCGAAGTTGCGCAGAGTGGACAGCCGGTGGGCGATGGCAATCACCGTCCGTCCTTCCATCAGGCGGTCCAGCGCGGTCTGGATGGCGTGCTCGCTTTCCGAGTCCAGCGCACTGGTGGCCTCGTCGAGCAGCAGGATCGGCGCATCCTTCAGCAGGGCGCGGGCAATCGCCAGCCGCTGCCGCTGGCCGCCCGACAGCATCACCCCGCGATTGCCCACCGGGGTTTCGAACTTTTGCGGCAGCGCCTCGATGAAATCGCGGCAGCGCGCCACCGAGGCAGCCGCCAGCACCTCGGTCTCGCTGGCCTCGGGCCGCGCGTAGCGGATGTTCTCCATGACCGAGCGGTGGAACAGGGAAATGTCCTGTGGCACCACCGCGATCATGTGGTGCAGGCTTTCCTGCGTGATGCGGGCGATATCCTGCCCATCGATCAGCACGCGCCCACCCTGGACGTCGTAGAAGCGTTGCAGCAGCGCCAGTACCGTCGATTTGCCGGCGCCCGAGGCGCCCACCAGCCCGACCCGCTGACCCGGCTCGATCACCAGGTTCAACCCCCGCAGGATCGGCGGCCGGCCCGGATAGGCGAAGCGTACCGCCTCGAACACCACCCGTCCCGGACCGGGCCGCAGCGCCGGTGCATCCTCGATGTCCGGCAGGTCGTGCTCGACCAGCAGGCTGCTCAGCGCCTCGTCGAGCCGGGCGATCTGCTGCGTCAGGTCCACCAGGGCCACCGCGAGGTCGCGGGTGCCATGCAGGATGGTGAAGCCGAGCGAGCAGATCAGCACCATGTCGCCGGGCGTCGCCAGCCCGTGCTGCCACATGATCACGCCCCACGCCAGCAACCCGGCGGTGACGACGGCGGTCAGCACGGCGTGGACCAGCCGCAGCTTTTCCAGGTACAGAAGGCTGCGCCGGCGGGCCGTCATTTCCGCGCCGACCGAGTCGTTGACCCGGCGATGCTCGCGGAAGGTGGCGCCGAACGCCCGCACCACCGCCATGTTGGAAATGATGTCTACCAGTTCGCCGTCGACACCGGCGGCGCGGGTGGCGAAGGCGCGGTGGATCGGCGTGCCGTTGCTCGCCAGCCAGAAGATCAGCGCGGCCATCGCCAGGCTCACCAGCAGCAGCGTCCCCGCCATCGCCGGGCTCACCGTGGTCAGCAGCACGATCGATACGCACACCGCCAGGCACGGCGGTACCACGTTCCACGACGTGGTGTTCTCGGTCTGGAAGATCGCATTGGACGTGGCGGTGATCCGGCTGGCCAGAGTGCCGGGCATGCGGTCGGCGAAATAGCTCGGCGAGTGCCCGGCCAAGTGCGCGAACAGGTCGCTGCGCACATCGCCGGTTACCCGGACAAAACTGTAGGCGGCCACCCAGCAGGCGACCCGCCACATCAGATTGTCCGCCGTGATCAGCACGCAGAGCACGCCGAAGGCCTGCCACACTCCCGGCGCGCCGACCCCGTGGGAGATGACGTCAATCAGCCCCTTCAGGCCGTACTGGGTGCAGACCGAGGCGACCACGGCAAGAAACACCGAGACAAGGACGACGGCATGACCCAGGCGGTGCCGCATGACGTAATGCAGCAGGAAGGCCAATGGCCGGTTACGAAAGCGGGTTATTTGAGCCGGGGTGGGCGTACTGGTCACAGTTCGGGATCTCATCCAGCGGCACGACTACCGGAACGATGCCGCCGCAAAACTGTTCAGTGCAGCACGGCCCTGCGCTTGAGGCGCAGCAGCCGGCGCGGGGCCGGCCTGCCCGCTCTCAAAACGGATCATGACGCGGCAATGCGGCGCGATTTTGACAAACTTCTCCAGCCCCGCCGGCATTTCGCCATATTCGGTGCCTAGGCCAAAGCAGCGGTGATGGCCTGTTCGTCGCTATCGATCCCGCTCCCGAATCCTGCAGGAAAAGCGCCCCCGCATGCGCATCGCCCAGATCGCGCCGCTGTTCGAATCCGTCCCGCCCAGGCGCTATGGCGGCACCGAGCGTGTCGTCTATTGGCTGACCGAGGAACTGGTGGCGATGGGGCACGCGGTGACCCTGTTCGCCACCGGAGATTCGACCACGTCGGCCGAGCTGGTGCCGGTGCGTGCGCACGCCGCCCGCTTCGTGCCGAACTTCGAGCGCAATAACGCGCCCTATGCCCGCATGCTCGAGCTGGTGCGCCGGCGCGCGCACGAATTCGACGTGCTGCACTTCCACATCGATTTTCACCCGTTTCCGCTGTTCACCCGCCAGCCCACGCCGTTCGTGAACACGTTGCACGGCAGGTTGGATCAGGATTGGGTTGCGGAAATCTACGACCTGTTCCCCACGGTGCCGCTGGTCTCGGTCTCGGACAGCCAGCGCCGGCCGATGCCGCGGTTGAACTGGGCGGCAACCGTGCTGCACGGCATGCCGCCCGCGTTGCTCACCCCGCAGCCCACCGGACCGCGCGATTACTTTGCTTTCCTCGGCCGCATCTCGCCCGAGAAGGGCATCGAGAGCGCCATCCGGATCGCCGCCGCCGCCGGCGCCAAGCTGAAGGTCGCCGCCAAGATCGGCGAGGAAGACATCCAGTACCATCGCGACGTCGTTGCCCCCCTTTTGCACGGCGGTTCCGTCGAATTCCTGGGCGAGATCGACGACTCCCAAAAACCCGCCTTTCTGTCGGGCGCCCGCGCCCTGTTGTTCCCGATCGACTGGCCCGAGCCGTTCGGGCTGGTGATGATCGAGGCGATGGCCTGCGGCTGCCCGGTCATCGCCTTCGGTCGCGGCAGCGTGCCCGAGGTGGTGGAAGACGGCCTCACTGGCTATGTGGTCGGCGACGCGGCCGAGGCGGTGGCGGCGTGCGCCCACGTCGACGCGCTCGACCGCGCCGCCGTCCGCCGCCGTTTCGAGCAGCGCTGGACCTCGCGGCGGATGGCGGATGACTACGTTGCCCTTTATGATCGCCTGATCCGTGACGCCGCGTCGCGGCCTGCCAGCGGCTGACCGGCTCCGCCAGCCGCGTTTTTGCCATCTTGTCCGCGTAGTTGCCCCGCGGCGAACCCCGGTCCAACCGGCGTGCGCCAGCTTCCCTTAGGCCTGACGGAAAGGGCTCCATTGGCCATGCGTATCGCCCAGATTGCGCCCCTGTTCGAGGCCGTGCCGCCGAAGCTGTACGGCGGCAGCGAGCGCGTCGTGTTTTCGCTCACCGAAGCGCTGGTGGCCATGGGCCACGACGTCACCTTGTTCGCGTCCGGCGATTCCACCACCTCGGCCAAACTGGACGCGCCCTGGCCGCGGTCGCTGCGACTCGACCCGGACATCCGCGACTGGGTCGCCACCTACGCCCTGATGATCGAGTATGTGCGCCAGCGCGCCGACCAGTTCGATGTGCTGCATTTCCACATCGATTACTGGCCGAACTCGGTGTTCACCCGCCAGGACGTGCCGTTCGTCACCACCCTGCACGGCCGCCTCGACCTGGCCGAATTCGCCGCGGTCTACCGCATGTTCCCGAAGGTGCCGCTGGTGTCGATCTCGGACAGCCAGCGCAAGCCGCTGCCCGATGTCGGCTGGGCCGCCACGATCTACCATGGCATGCCCGAGAACCTGCTCACCCCGGTTCCCGTCGCCAACCGTGACTACCTCGCCTTCCTCGGCCGCATCTCGCCCGAGAAGGGCATCGAGCGCGCCATCCAGATCGCCGGTCGCTGTGGCATGAAGCTGAAGGTCGCCGCCAAGGTCGACAAGGCCGACGCTGAATACTTCAAGGAATCCGTCGAGCCGCTGCTGGCCGATGCCAATGTCGAATTCATCGGCGAGATCAACGACTCCCAGAAGCCCGCTTTCCTGTCCGGCGCCCGCGCCCTGCTGTTCCCGATCGACTGGCCGGAGCCGTTCGGACTGGTGATGATCGAGGCGATGGCCTGCGGTTGCCCCGTCATCGCCATGCGCCGCGGCAGCGTGCCGGAAGTGATGGACGACGGCGTCTCCGGCTTCGTGGTCGAGAACGTCGACGAGGCGGTGGCCGCTTTCGGCCGGCTGGATGAGATCGACCGCAATGGCGTCCGCGCCCAGTTCGAGAAGCGCTTCACGTCCCGCCGCATGGCCGAGGACTACGTCAAGCTCTACGAGCGCCTGATCGCCGCGAGCCGCCCGCAACTGCGCGCCGTCGGGGACTGAACGGAAGACCGGAGCAGCGCCAGTCCCGGATTTTCGGGATAAACGACGGCCCGCTTAAACGAATATGTCGAACCTGCCGTGATCAACGCCACGCGACGGGCGCAATCGCGCCGTTGCGTGGCGCAGGAGCCATCGAAGCCGGCCCTCGGCATGCCGGCCCGCCGTCTGTGGCCGATCTGCCACACCCGGCAGGCCAGACCATTGCAAATTGACGTAGAACGGGCGATCCTGTGACACCCTCGGGGTAGCCGTACCGGCAAGTCCCGAACGTGTTGTTTATACGCGCCGCGTAAGAACAAAAGGAGGCTTTCCGTGTCACTCGTCCGTATATTGCCGGTCGTGCCGTTCGTCGGCATATTCATCGGTCCGCTCGTGCATAACGAGGTGCATCCGCTGATCTTGGGCATGCCCTTCCCGCTGGGTTGGGTGACGGTCTGGGTGGTGATAATCGCGATCACCATGGCGGTCGTTTATTCGATCGACCCAGCGAACAAGACGGAGGACGAGCCATGAACGGGGCCCTCGTCGTCATCATTCTGGCGTCACTGCTGGCGCTGGCGCTGGGAGTGCTGGCCCGCCGGGGCCGCGACATGAACCTCGAGCAATGGACGGTGGGCAACCGCGGCTTTGGCTGGATCCTCGTGTTCCTGCTGCTCGCCGGCGAGATCTACACCACCTTCACCTTCCTTGGCGCCTCCGGGATCGCCTACGGCGCGGGTGCGCCGGCCTACTACATCATTGCTTACGGCTCGCTCGCCTACATCATCGCCTATTTCATGCTGCCGCCGATCTGGCGCTACGGCAAGAAGCACGGGTTGCATTCGCAGCCCGACTTCTTCGTGCACAAATACAACAGCCGTACCCTGGGCGCGCTGGTCTCGGTGGTCGACCTGATCGCGCTGATCCCCTACCTGGTGCTGCAACTCACCGGCCTCGGCATCATCGTGGAGGTGGCGGGTTACGGAGCCGTCTCGAAAGAGGTGGCGATCTGGTCGGGCGCGGCGATCGTGACCGCCTACGTCATGACGTCCGGCATCCGCGGTTCGGCCTGGACCGCGGTGGTGAAGGATATCCTGATCCTCGTCATCGTGTTGTGGCTCGGCATCTACCTGCCGGTCCATCTCTATGGCGGCATTGGCGACATGTTCGAGAAGATCGACGCGGCCAAGCCGGGCTTCCTGGTGTTCGCCGCGAGCGGGATGAGCGTCTGGTGGTTCGTCTCCACCGTGCTGCTGACGGCGCTCGGCTTCTTCATGTGGCCGCAGCAGATCGTCTCCACGTATACGGCGAGAAATGCCAAGGTGTTCCGGCGCAACGCGATCGTGCTGCCGATCTATCAGCTTATCCTGCTGTTCGTGTTCTTTGTCGGCTTCGCCGCCGTGCTGCAGGTGCCGGGGCTGAAGGGCGCGGATACCAACCTCGCGCTGTTCAAGCTGGTGACCGCGCAGTTCTCGCCGGTGACGGTCGGCATCATCGGCGCGGCGGGAGTGTTTACCGCTCTCGTGCCGGGATCGGTGATCGTCATGACCGCGGCAACGCTGCTTTCCAAGAACCTGATCGGGCTGGCGCGGCCGGACGTGACCAATGACCAGACCGTGGCGCTGGCGAAGTGGCTGGTGCCGGTGCTCATGCTGATCGCGGTCTACTTCACCATCAATGGCTCCTCCACCATCGTGACGCTGCTGCTGGTCGGCTACTCGTTCGTCACGCAGCTGTTCCCGACCCTGGTGTGCAGCCTGATGAAGCGCAATCCGGTGACCGCCGCCGGCGCGATGGCCGGCATCCTCACCGGTGTGGTGATCGCCGCGGTGTTGACCTTCACGCATGCGACGGTCGGCAGCCTGATGCCTGCGCTGCCCCAGGCCATTCAGGACTTCAACGTGGGCATCATCGCGTTGATCGCCAACGTGGTGGTGCTGGTGGTGGTGAGCTTGCTCACCCGCACACAGGGAGTGTCGGTGGCGGCGGAATAGGCCGCGACGCAACCCGTTCGAAGTGCCGCGCGCCGGCTGCCAGCCGGCGCGCGGATGCTTTGGCGATACTGACGCAGCAATCGCCGCTACACGCGCTCGATCAGCACGGCGATGCCCTGGCCGACGCCGATGCACATGGTGGCGATGGCCCGCTTCCCACCGCTGCTCTCCAGGGCGTTGACCGCGGTCAGTGCCAGCCGCGCGCCCGAGGCGCCGAGCGGATGGCCCAGCGCAATGGCGCCGCCGTTCGGGTTCACGTGTTCGGCGTCGTCGGGCAGGCCGAGCTGACGCATGACCGCCAGTCCCTGTGCCGCAAAAGCTTCGTTCAGCTCGATCAGGTCGATCTCGCCGATGCGCAATCCGGTGCGCTCCAGCAGCTTGCGGACGGCGGGAACCGGACCCATGCCCATGATGCGCGGCGGCACGCCGGCGGTCGCCATCGCCACCACGCGGGCGCGCGGCGTCAGCCCGTGCCGGCGCGCCGCCGCTTCGCTGGCCAGCAGCAATGCCGCGGCGCCGTCGTTGATGCCCGAGGCGTTGCCGGCGGTGACCGTGCCCGGGTTCCGGAACGGCGTTTTCAACCGCGCCAGCGCCTCCAGTGTGGTGTCGGGGCGGGGGTGCTCGTCGCTGTCCACCACGATGTCGCCCTTACGGCTCTTGATGGTCACTGGCGCGATTTCGCGGGCGAAAAACCCGCTCTCCCGGGCGCGCTCGGCCCGTTCCTGGCTGCGCAGCGCGAATTCGTCCTGCTGCGCGCGCGAGACCTGGAATTCCGCCGCGACGTTCTCAGCGGTTTCCGGCATGGAATCGATGCCGTACTGTGCCTTCATCATCGCATTGACGAAACGCCAGCCGAGGGTGGTGTCGTAGATCTCGGCGCTGCGGCTGAAGGCTTCGCTCGCCTTGCCCATGACGAACGGGGCGCGGGTCATGCTCTCCACGCCGCCCGCCAGCATCAACGCCGTCTCGCCGGCACGGATGGCGCGCGCGGCGGTGCCGACGGCGTCCATGCCCGAGCCGCACAGCCGGTTCACCGTGGCGCCGGGCACCTCGACCGGGAACCCCGCCAGCAGGGTCGCCATATGGGCGACGTTGCGATTGTCCTCGCCGGCCTGGTTGGCGCAGCCCAGAATGACGTCGTCCAGCACTGCCCAGTCCACCTGTGGGTTGCGTTCGCGCAGCACGCGCAGCGGGTGGGCGGCGAGGTCGTCGGTGCGGATGTCCTTCAGGCAGCCGCCGTAGCGGCCGATCGGCGTGCGTGCGAAGTCGCAGATATAGGCTTCGGCCATGGCATGCTGCCTCCCCGGATCGGCGGGCGGCTTCGCGGCCGCGCCGGCGCGTGGCGAGGCTAGCCAGTGGCCATCATGGCTTCAAGGCGGCTCAGAATGGCATCAGGATGTCGAGGATCTGCTGGCCCCAGCGCGGCGTCTGCACGTCGGTCTCCTGGCCGCGCCCGCCATAGGAGATGCGCGCCTCGGCCATGCGGTCGTGCATCACGGTGTTGTCGCTGGCGATGTCCTGCGGACGGACCACGCCGGTCACCTCCAGCTGGCGCAGTTCGCTGTTCACCCGCAACTCCTGGCTTGCCGACACCACCAGGTTGCCGTTCGGCAGCACCTGGGTGATCACCCCGGCCAGCCGCAGCGCGACGGTCTCGTTGCGTTTGAGTGCCGCCGCGCCGACATTGCTGTTGGTGCTGCTGGTCGAGACCAGGCTGGAGGCGTTGGCGCCGGACAGTATCTTCGGGATCTGCGTTTCGAACCCGAACATGTTGGGCATGCCCATGCCCTCGGTGCTGGTGCGCGTGGTGGTCGTGCCGTCCTCGACATCGGCGCTGTCGGTGGTGCTGATCACCACGGTCACGATGTCGCCCACCTGGGCGGCGCGCTGGTCCTTGAAGAAAGCCCGGCTGCCCGGCCGCCACAACGCATTGGCCTGGGGCGCGGCCAGTTGCGCGGCCGGCATCGGCATGGTCAACGGCCGCCACGCCGGGTCCTTGGTGGGGTCGGACGTGGGGGTCATCGCCGGCGGCTTGCCGACTTCGGACAGCCGCTGCAACGAACCGCAGCTGGCCAGCAGCGCGGGCAGCAGCAACGCCAGCGCGGCGCGTCTCACCGCACCGCGACCTGCGCCAGGGCGGCGGAGCCGGCGGCTTCCAGCGGCATGCTGCCGGGACTGACGCGCACCCGGTCGGGCCCGATCACTTCGACCTCCAGCACCGCGCGCGAGCTGGGGTTGAGCACCCGGATGCGCTCGCCGATGCCGCCGGCATCCAGCGCCACGCCCTGGCCGGTCAGCGCCAGGCCGGGCGTGAACAGCTGCATCATGACCCGGGCGCCCTTCTGCACCATGACCGGCCGCATCAGATCGGTCGTGGACAGGGGTTGGCCGGCCACCGCCACTCGCTTCAGTGCCAGGCCGACCGCGTCGGCGGCGCTCCGCACCGTCTCGCCGCGCAACCCGCCGGCGCGCACCCGCGCGGTTTGCAGGTCGCCGGATTGCAACACGCTGCCGGCGGGCAGGCGGCGCGCCAGCACCGGCAGCTCCACCATATCCTGCACCTGGCCGGACAGGTGCATGCGTTCCGTCGGCATGCCGGTGCCGGTGACCGCCAGCGTGGCGGTGAACCGGCCCGAGGCGTGCTGGTAATCGAGTTGCTCGATCGCGACTTCGGTGTGGCTCTCCAGCGGCACCATGGGCGCGGCGTAGCCGGGCAGGTCCAGGTCGCCATCGGCCGGCGCCCCCACCTCGGCGAGTGCTGCGCGCAGCGCGGTGAAAACGTCTTCGCGCGCCAGCAGCCGGCCCGGCCGGTCGAGCACGCTGCGGTCGGCCGGCGACGCAGGCCGCCAGTCCACCCCGAACTGCCGCGCGATGGCGGCCAGTTGCGCCGCCTCGACCACGATGCGCGCCCCTGGCGCCGGCGCCGGGCCGAGCACGCGGTCGGCGCGCGGTCCGGCATCGTCGAACAGGTCGGACAGCCGTACCACGGCGGTATCCAGCGTGGTGGCACTGCGCAGCGTCGCCGCGGCGGCCGGTATGGCGGTTATCAGGCTGGCGGCCAGGGCGGGCAGGAACGGGTTCATGGTGTGCCTCAGAGCGGGTGCAGGCCCTTAGTGCATGTTGGTGAGGGTGGAGAGCATCTGGTCGGAGGTCGTGATCACCCGGCTGTTCATTTCGTAGGCGCGCTGGGCGCTGATCAGGTTGGTGATCTCGGTCACGACGTTGACGTTGCTGGTCTCGATGAAGCCCTGGTTCACCGTGCCGAAGCCGGGCGCGCCGGGGTTGCCGGTCGTCGGATTGCCACTGGCCGCACTTTGCACCAGCAGGTTGTTGCCCTGGGCGTCCAGTCCCGCCTCGTTGGGGAAGGTGGCAAGCTGGATGTTGCCCACCGTGTTCAACGCGGCTTGGCCACTGAGCGTCACCTGCACCGCGCCGCTGGTGTTGATGGTGACCGAGGTGGCGTTGGTGGGGACGGTGATGCCGGGCACCACCACGTAGCCGTCGGCGGTAACGATCTGTCCCTCGGGCGACAGGCCGAACGTGCCATCGCGGGTGTAGGCGGTGTCGCCCGACGGCAGCGTGATCTGGAAGTAGCCGTTGCCGCTGATCGCGAGATCGAGGGTGTTGGAGGTCTGCTGCAGGTTGCCCTGCTCGCTGATGCGATAGATCGCCGCGGTACGCACGCCGAGGCCGACCTGCGCGCCGGCCGGCACGACCGAGCCGGAATCCGACGAGTCCGAGCCGACGCGGCGCAGGTTCTGGTAGATCAGATCCTGGAATTCGGCCTGCCGCCGCTTGTACGCGGTGGTGGTCATGTTGGCGATGTTGTTCGAGATGACTTCGACGTTGGTCTGCTGCGCCTGCATGCCCGTGGCGGCGATGTCGAGTGAACGCATGGTGTTTCTCCGGCGCCTCAACTGCGCTGCTGGGTGATGCGATCGATGGCGTTCTGCTGGCGGTCGGCCTCGGTCTGAACGAACTGCGAGACCATCTGGAAGGTGCGCAGATCGTTCATCATGCGGGTGACCTCCAGCGCCGGCTGAACGTTGCTTTCTTCCATCGCGCCCTGGACGATGTGCGGCGTGGCCACCGGGGTGGTGGCGCTGCTCCCGGCGTTCAGCAGCCAGCCACCCTCGGCCTGCAACCGGTTGGGGTCGTTGGCGGTGACGATGCCGATCTTGCCGATCTGGCCGTTCTCGCTGGAGACGGTGCCGTCGGCGGCCACCGCGATGCGGGTGTCGGCGGTGGTGATCTGGAGCTTCTTGCCGGTGATGTCGAGCAGTGCGTCGCCTTGCTCATCCACCACGGTGCCGTCGGTACTGAGGTCGAAATGGCCGGCCCGGGTCAGCCGCGGCCCGCCCGGGCCGAGCACGGTGAAAAATCCTTCGCCGGAGAGGGCGAGGTCGAACGGATTGCCGGTGTGGGAAAGCTGGCCGGCCTGGCGGTCGCGGTAGGTGGCGCGGTCCTGGGTATAGACGATGGCGCCGCCGCCCGGGGGCGTCCCGCTCTGCTGGCGCGACAGCCAGTCGCTGAACACCATCCGCTCGGCGCGGTATCCGGGCGTGGTCGTGTTCGCCAGGTTGCCGGCGGTGACGTCCATCGCCCGGGTCTGCGCGACCAGGCGGGAGAGCGCGATATTGGTGGCATTATCCATCGGCGGGCTCCATGGCGGGCCGGCAGCGGGAAGGCCGCGCGCCAGCCGGATGCCGGTGGGGAGCGCAAGCCGCGTGCCAACCGTTCCGGTGACCCCGGGGCTTGATCCGCTGGCCGTTTGCGGTCGTCCGGCCGGCGCCACCGTCCGCGGGGTCCGCCCCGCCCGGCACGCCCTGCCGGGCGGGTTTGCCGCCACCCGGCAGGATTGACCGCCGCTTCAAGCCTTCCTTAACCGCTCCCGGCCAGCATGAGCGCAACCGGGCAGGCGGTCTGCGCGGTGGTACCCATCAAGCCTAGCGGCGCAGGATCTTGCAGCATGAGCACGCCGGCGGCGGTTGTGGAGGAAGCGGCAACGCCGGCGCCACCGCCGGCGAAGCCCAACAAACGCCGTCGCCTGCTGCTGCTCGCCATCCCGGTGTTGCTGGCTGGTGCCGGTGCCGGCCTGTGGTTCAGCGGCGTGCTGCCGTCGCTGCTCGGTTTCGGTCGCGGTGGCAAAGCGCATGGTGCTGCCGCCGGCCAGGATGACCCGGCGGCCCACGCCCCCCCTGTCGTCGCGTCCGTCGAGTTGCCCGAGATGGTGGCCAATCTGAATCCCGTTCCCGGCCGCCGGGCCAGCTTCATCAAGCTGCGCACCCGCATCGAATTGTCCCGTGCCGAAGACGTGGCGGTGGCCCAGGCCGGCATGCCGCGGTTGCTCGATCTGTTCCAGACCTATCTGCGTGAGATGCGGCCCGAGGAATTGCGCGGCTCGGCCGGCACCTGGCGCCTGCGCGAGGAGCTGATCGCGCGCGCCAATATTGCCATCGCCCCGGCCCGCGTCACCGACGTGCTGTTCACGGAGCTGCTGGTGCAATGAGCGGATCGGACGCCGAGCTCGCGGCCGCCTGGGGCGCCGAAACCGACGCTGCCGCACCGCCAGGCGCGTCACCGGTGCAGGCCGAGCGGGTGCTCAACCAGGCCGAGATCGACAGCCTGCTCGGTTTCGACGACGGACCCGCCGGCGGCGAAAACCGCACCGGCATGCAGAAGATCATCAGCTCCGGCCTGGTCAGCTACGAACGGCTGCCGATGCTGGAGATCGTGTTCGACCGGCTGGTGCGCATCATGTCGACAAGCCTGCGCAACTTCACCAGCGACAACGTCGAGGTCGGCATCGACAACATTCTTTCCCTCCGTTTCGGCGACTATCTGAATTCCATTCCGCTGCCGGCGATGCTGGCGGTGTTCAAGGCCGAGGAGTGGGACAATTATGGTCTCATGGTGGTCGACTCCGCCATGATCTACTCGATCGTCGATGTGTTGCTGGGCGGGCGCCGCGGCACCGCCGCCATGCGCATCGAGGGCCGTCCTTACACCACCATCGAGCGCACCTTGGTCGAACGGCTGATCCAGGTCGTGCTCACCGACCTCGCCGCCAGCTTTGATCCGCTCTGCCCGGTCACCTTCCGCTTCGAGCGGCTGGAGGTGAATCCGCGTTTCGCCACCATCAGCCGGCTGTCCAACGCCGCCGTGCTGGCCCGGTTGCGTATCGACATGGAGGACCGTGGCGGCCGGCTGGAACTGCTGCTGCCCTACGCCACGCTGGAGCCGGTGCGCGAGCTGCTGCTGCAGCAGTTCATGGGCGAGAAGTTCGGCCGCGATTCGATCTGGGAAACCCATCTCGCCGAGGAGCTGTGGAGCACCGAGGTCGACCTGGCGGTGGTGCTCGACGAGCAGATCGTGCGGCTGTCGGAAGTCATGGCGCTGACCCCGGGCAGCCGCATCGTCCTCAACTGCGGCCCGGGCGCATTGGTGCAGCTGCGCTGCGGCGCCACCCCGCTGTTCGAGGGCAAGGTGGGACGGCGCAAGAACCGGGTTGCCGTGCGCATCGATCGCGAGGTGCCGCGCGCCTCGCCGGTGGAACGGTAAGCGGCATGCAACCCCACGAAAGCCAAAACCGGCGACAGGATCCCGACGATGGAATGGCTGCTGGAAACCGTGCTGCTCGTACTGCTGGCCGCCACGCTGTTCCACGCGATGCGGTTGGAGCGGGCGCTTGGCGTGCTGAAGCGCGACCGCGCCGCCCTGGAGGATCTGGTGGATGGTTTCAACAGCAGTACCCGTGCGGCCGAGCAGGGCATCGAGCGGCTGCGCGCTGCCGCAGAAGGGGCTGGCCGGCAGGTTCAGCGCCAGGTGGAGACGGCCTCGGGGCTGAAGGACGATCTGCTGTTTCTGACCGAACGGGGCGAGCGCCTGGCCGACCGGTTGGACCTGATGGTGCGCGCCGCTCGTCCGGCGGCGCCCGCCGAGCCGTCCGAGCCGACGTTGCGCGCGACCGATCGCCTGCCGGTCGAGGAAACCGATTTGCCCGCGGCGCCGTCTCCGGCGTCCGCCGTGGAACCGCCTTCGGTATTCGCCGCCCGGGCGGCCGGAGGCGCCGGTCTGCGCAGTCAGGCCGAGCGCGACCTGCTGCGGGCGTTACGCATGGCACGCTGACATGCGAATAGCCCTCCCTGTCCCCCGGCTGCTGCCGCTGACCATAGCGGCCATGGTGTCGCTGCTGGTGTTGAAATCGGTCGCGCTGGTGCGCGCCGCGGTGGCCGACGAGGTGACGCAGGCCGCTGCCGCCTCAACGCCACCGACGCCGGCGGCCACGGCCCCGGCACACTTCGACGCCACCAGGCCCGAGCCTGCGCACGCCGACCCGACATGCCGCGCCGAAGCGTCCGGACCGGCCGGGCCGCCGATCTCGGACAGCGAGCGCGCGCTGCTGCTCGACCTGCGCGGCCGCCGCGCCGAGCTGGACGCGCAGGCCGCCGCGCTGGCGGTGCGGGAGGCGACGCTCGGTGCCGCCGAGAAACGGCTGGCCGCCCGGCTCGACGAGCTCAACGCCTTGCAAAAGCGGCTGGAGGCACTGGAGGTCGAGCGCCAGGCCCATGACGAGGCCAACTGGCGCGGCCTGGTGAAGCTGTACGAGACCATGAAGCCGCGCGACGCCGCGGCGATCTTCAACGACCTCGATCTGCCGGTCCTGCTGCCCGTGCTTGACCGGATGAAGGAAGCCAAGGCGGCCCCGGTGCTGGCCGCCATGCCGCCCGAGCGCGCCCGTCAGGTCACCGCTGAACTCGCCCAGTTGCGCACCCGCGCCGTCACGCCTGCCCGGCCGGCGGCCCCCCAGGAGAAGTGATGACCATGGACAAGTCGATGAACGTGCTGATCGTCGACGACTACAAGACGATGCTGCGGATCATCCGCAATCTGCTGAAGCAGATCGACATCAACAACGTCGAGGAAGCGACCGACGGCGCCGAGGCGCTGGCCAAGCTGCGTGCCGGCAGCTTCGGGTTGGTGATCAGCGACTGGAACATGCTGCCCATGACCGGACTGCAGCTGTTGCAGGAGGTGCGGGCGGACGCCCGTCTGAAGGCGATGCCGTTCATCATGATCACCGCCGAAAGCAAGGCCGAGAACGTGGTCGCCGCCAAACAGGCCGGGGTCTCCAACTACATCGTCAAACCGTTCAATGCCGAGACACTGCGCGAGAAGATCACGAAGGTGCTCGGACATGCCTGACACGATGCTGCCGGAGACAGCGGTCCTGGCTGCCCGCCTCGATCGAATCCGCGCCCGGTACCCCGTTCCGGCGCCCGAGGCGATCGCCGAGGTGGTGCGGGCGGTGTTGGCGACCATGGAGGGCGACCTCACCGCCACCGAAACGGCGCTGCTCGGCGAGGTGGCCGAACTTGGCCGCACCATCGCCGCCGCCAAGGCCGAGATCGCCGCGCTGCGCGTCAACGACATCAACGCGAGCCACATCCCCTCGGCGACCGACGAGCTCGACGCCATCGTGGCGCACACCGCCAGGGCGACCGAGTCGATCCTGGAAACATGCGAGACGTTGGACCGGGTTGCCGGTGAGCTGTCGGGCGAGACGCAGGGCGACCTGTCGGCACAGTTGCAGGACGCCACCACGCGCATCTACGAGGCATGCAGCTTCCAGGACATCACCGGCCAACGCATCACCAAGGTGGTGGCGACGCTGAAGACGATCGAGGTCAAGGTGGCGCACATCATCGCGGCCTTTGGCGACCGGCGCCGCAACGGCGAGCCGGAGTCGTTTCCCGAGGCGCCGCCAGCCGAGATAACGCTGCTGGGTCCGCAGCTTCCGACCAACGCGATGGACCAGAGCGACATCGACAAGCTGCTGGCGAGTTTCGACTGATGCGCCCGGCGGCGGCATGGACGCCGGGGTGGCGCCACGGCCTGCTGGCGTTGATCCTGGCATTGCCGGTGGCGGGACATGCCGCGCCGGCTCCGCCCGTTGCCGTCACCGCCGCGGCGCCAGCCGTGTCCATCCGCACCGGTAACCACCCGAGTTTCGGCAGGGTGGTATTCGATCTTCCCGCCGGCGCCCGGTGGAGCCTGGACCGGGTGGGCGACCGGCTGACCGTACGGTTTTCCGGCGCCGATCCGCTACCCGGCGCGCCGCCGCCGCGCAACGTGCGGGCGTTGACGGCCGCCCCGGGCAGCGCCGAACTATCGCTCGCGCCGGGCACGCGGGTGCGAACGACCCGCGTGGGAAGCCGGCTGGTGCTCGATCTGCTCGACCCGGCCGCCTCCGCCGTCGCTCCGGTGGCGAAACCCTCGGCCTCCGCCGCGGCCACGCCGGCACCTGACCGGCCAAAGCCCGCGCCCGTGGCCAACCCGCCGGCTGTGCGCCCTGGAGCCCCCCCGGCCGGCACGCCGCCGCCGGCTAGTACCTCGCCCGATTCGCCGGCATCGGACGCCTCTGCGTCTGCGGTCAGCCCCGGTGCCGCCGAGGCCTTGCCGGTCGGCCCGGTGTCCCTGGCGGCTGCCCCTGCCACCGCCGGCGACGCGGTGTTGCTGCCGTTTGCCGCCAGCACCGGCGCCGCCGCTTTCCGCCGTGGCGACGAGGCGATGCTGGTGTTCGACGAGCGCCGGCCGGTCGACACCGGGGCATTGCAGAACAATCCGGTCTTCAGCACCGCCGAAATCCGTTTGTTCCCGGCGGCCACGGTGCTGCGCTTCCGCTGGCCTGCCGACCGCGCGCTGAGTCTGTCGCGCGGCGAGGGGGGCTGGATCGTCACTGCCGGCGATCAGCCCACGCTACGCCCGATCCGTCCCGATCTGGATACCGCCGACGCCGATGTCGGCCCACAGTTGCGCCTGTCCGCCGGGCAACCCGGGCGCAGCGTCGTCGTGTCGGACCCGATGACCGGCGGTACCCTTCTGGTCGGTACCCAGCGCGAGCCCGGCCAGGGCATCGTGGTGTCGCGCAGCACCCCTGAGTTCACTCTGTTGCCGACCTGGCAGGGGGTGGCGGTGGCTGCCGTTTCCGACGAATTGATCCTGCGCGAGACGGCGGATGGCTTCCTGCTTCGTTCGGTGTTGCCACGCGGTGGTCTGGCGCTGGCGCCGGTGGGGACCGATCTCGGTGCCCTGGACGATGCCGCGTGGCTGGCCCGGCGTTTCGACTTTCCCGACCTGCCCGTGCCGGCATTGCTGCGCCGTCTGCAGGCAGCGGTGGCTGGCGCCGGGGCGCTGCCAGCGGGCAGGCGCACGGTGCCCCGCATCGCCGCCGCTCAGGCCATGCTGGCGCTGGGCCTCGGCGCCGAGGCCCAGGCCTTGTTGTCGCTTGCCGCTACCAGCGACCCGCGTGCCGCCGCCGACCCCGACGTCGTCGGCCTGTCCGCCATCGCCGCCCTGCTCGCCGGCCGTCTCGACGAGAGCGTCGGGCTGGACGATCCGCGTCTGACCGGCACCGATGAAGTGGCACTGTGGCGCGGACTGCGCGCCGCCATGCTGCGCGAAGGTGCCCCCGATGCCGCCCCTGTGCTCGCCGCCGACATTCGTCTGTTGCTCGCCTATCCCGCCCCGCTGCGGTCCCGCCTGCTGCCGCTGGCCGCCGAGACCATGGCGATGGGCGGCGAGGCCGAGGCGGCGCAGCGCCTGGTGGAGGCGCGGCCGGACGATGCCGGGCTGGACCTCGCCCGCGCCGTGCTGGCCGGGCAGCGGGATAGCCACGCGGCACTGACGATCCTGGACCAACTGGCGCAGTCGCCCGACCGTTTCCTGCGGGCCCGCGCCGCGCCGCGCGCCGTCGAGCTGCGCCTCGCCACCGGCGAGCTCACCACCGCCGGCGCCGCCGATGCGATGGAAAAGCTGCTGTATGCCTGGCGTGGCGACGCTCGCGAGGCGGCGTTGCGGTTGCGTGCCGCCGAGCTGCGTGCGCAGGCCGGCGGGTCGCGCGCCGCACTCGCCATGCTGCGCGAGTCGCTCGACGGGCTGCCCGAGGCCCGCGAGGCGCTGCGTGCCCGCATGGGACAGATTTTTATCGCGGCTCTCGCGGCGGATGCCAAGGCCCCGATGCCACCCTTGGAGCTGGTGGCGATGGTTGAGGAGAATCCTGACCTGATGACCGAGGGCGACCCCGGACTGGAGTTGGCGCGGCGCCTGGCCGACCGCCTGGCCGCGCTCGACCTGCCGCGCCGGGCCGCTCCGGTGCTGGAGAAGCTGGTCGCGGCCGCCGCTCCCGGCACGGTGCGCGCCGAACTCGGCAGCCGTCTCGCCGCCACCCGGCTGCTGCTCGACGATGCCGCCGGTGCGCTGTCGGTGCTCGGCGCCACCGCGACCGATGGGCTGCCGCCGCCGGTGCTGGAGGAGCGCGTGCTGGTCTGGGCGCGCGCCACCGCCGCCCAGGGCGACGCCGCCCGCGCCGCCGCCGCGCTGGAGGGCCTGGACAGTCCGGCCGCATTGGCGCTGCGCGTTCAACTGTTGGAGCAGGCGAAGGACTGGACCGGCGCGGCCGCCGCGCAGCGTCGCTACGTCGATGATACCGTGCCCCCCGAGGGTTTGCTGACCGAGGAGCAGACGGCCACGCTGCTGCATCTGGCCGCCGATGCGTCACAAGCCGATGACAAGCCGCTGCTGGCGGGATTGCGGGATCGCGACCTCGCTCGCCTGCCGCAGGGACACACCGCCGACATGCTCCGCCTGCTGATCGAAATGCCGGTGCGCCAACCCGAGGACCTGCCGCGGGCCCGCCGTGAGGGGGCGCTGGCGGGTGGCCTGCTGGGTGTCGCCAGTCGCTGACCGATGGGACGCCGGCATGCAGAAATCTGGGTGCGGCAGGCCCCTTAGGGCTTGCGATACCCCCCCCTTTCGCCCATGTTCCGCGCCCTTGGCCCCCGGGGGTGCGCGCACGCTGCCCGCGCCCACCAGGCCGTCTGCTGGTTATGGAGGGATGCGCGATGAACGCACTCACGCAACTGGGGATGGTCTCGGATTTCCCGAGCGAGAACCAGACGACCGATATCCGTTCGGCGGCCGCCGAGAACGATCGCAAGGACTATTTCGTCGAGCGCGACGGCATGCGCTACGCCGGCACGCACCTGCTCGCCGATTTGTGGGGCGCCAGCCAACTGGACGACCCCGACCATATCGACGCCGCCCTGCGCGAGGCGGCGCTAGCGGCTGGCGCGACTATCCTGCACAGCCACTTTCACCATTTTTCGCCGAACGGCGGGGTGTCCGGCGTGGTCATCCTGGCAGAGAGCCACATCTCCATCCACACCTGGCCGGAGCGCAACTTCGCCGCCGTGGACATCTTCATGTGCGGAGCCTGCGATCCGTATTTGTCCATCCCGGTGCTGCGGAATGCTTTCTCCCCGGCGAATATCCAGCTTAACGAGCAGCGCCGCGGGCGTATGGTCTGATCCCGGCTTCCCATGGCCGATGCGCGGGCGGGGGCCGGTCGACCCCCGCCCGTTTTGCGTGAGGAGACCGACGATGGCGACCGGTTCGTGGATGAACGAGACATTGTACGCCGCCTGGGGTCAGCGCTTCCGGGTGAAGCGCGAGCTGGCGCGCGTGCACAGCGAATTTCAGGACATCATGATCTTCGAGAGCGAGACCCATGGCCGGGTCATGCTGCTCGACGGCGTGGTGCAGATCACCGAGGGCGATGAGTTTATCTACCAGGAAATGATTTCTCATCCGCCGCTGCTGGCACATGGCGCGGCGGGTCGCGTTCTCATCATCGGCGCCGGCGATGGTGGGGTGCTGAAGCGCGTGCTGCAGCACCGCACCGTGGCGCGCGCGGTGATGGTGGAGATCGACGGCGAGGTGATCCGCCTGTCCAAACAGTTCCTGCCCGGCATCGGCGGCGCGGCCTGGAACGATCCGCGCGCCGAGGTGATCGTGGGCGACGGCATCGACTATGTGACGCATGCGCCGGACGCCGCGTTCGATGTCATCATCGTCGATTCCACCGATCCGATCGGCGTCGGCGAGGTGCTGTTCAGCGACGATTTCTACGCCAATGCGGCCCGTGTCCTGGCGCCCGGCGGGCTGATCGTGAACCAGTGCGGCGTACCCTTCATGCAGGCCGACGAGCTGCGCGACACCAGCGCGCGGCGGGCGAAATTCTTCCCGCATGTGGGCGCTTACGTCGCCGCGGTGCCGACCTATGTCGGCGGCTTCATGACGCTCGGCTTCGCCGCCAAGGTGCCGGGGATGGAGGCGGTGCCGGTGCCCACCATCCGCGCCCGCGCCGAGGCGGCTGGTATTCTCGGCGCCACCCGGTACTGGACACCGGAGCTGCACTGGGCGGCGTTCCAGCTTCCCCCCTACATCGCCCGCCACCTGCCGCCACGCAGCTGAGACGGCGAAACGGTCGGCCGTTGCGGCAGCGACAGCGAGCGAGGCGAGACATGCGCGACATCGTGACCATCCGGCGGGCAACCGAAAACGACGCCGAGGCGCTGATCCGCGGCAATCGCGCCAGCCGCGAGCTTCATGCGCCCTGGGTGGAGCCGTTCACCGACCTGGACGGTTTCAACCGCTGGTTTGCCGACACCTGCAGCGGCCGCAAGGTGGCCTTCGTCGCGGATGCCGGGGGCGCCATCGCCGGCGTGGTGAACGTCAATGAGATCGTCCACGGCATCTTCTGCAGTGCCTATCTCGGCTACTACGCGATGGCCGGTTTCGGCGGGCGTGGCCTGCTGACGCGCGCGGTGGAACTTGCCGTCGCCCAGGCCTTCAACGAGCTCGGCCTGCATCGGGTGGAGGCGAACGTGCAGCCCGATAATCTGCGGTCGCGCGCCCTCGTGCAGCGGCTCGGCTTTCGCCTGGAAGGCTACTCCCCGCGTTACCTCCGCATCGCCGGCGTGTGGCGCGACCACGAGCGCTGGGCGAAGCTGGTCGATGACGACGGGCCTGGCATGGCCTGAACCCGCAAAACTTGCTGTTGCGGCGTGCCGTCGGATTCGGCTAGGGAATCCCCGGGCCACGCCCCCCCACCGGGGCGCTTCTCTTCTGTAAGGGAGAGCGATCATGGCGATCGCCGTTGCAAAGCCGGACACGCGTCCGGCTGACCCCCACTTCTCCTCTGGTCCGTGCGCGAAACGACCTGGCTGGTCGGTCGCCGCGTTGGCGGGTGCGCTGCTCGGACGCAGCCACCGCGCCAAACACCCCAAGGCGCGACTCGCCGAGGTGATCGAGCGCTCCCGCCGCATCCTTGGCCTGCCCGCTGACTGGCGGCTGGGCATCGTGCCGGCGTCCGACACCGGCGCGGTCGAGCTGGCGCTGTGGTCGCTGCTCGGTGCCCGGCCGGTCGACGTGCTGGCCTTCGAGAACTTTTCCGCGACCTGGGCCACCGACATCGTCAAACAGCTCAAACTCGCCGATGCGCGGGTCCTGAAGGCGCCTTATGGCCGCTTGCCCGATCTCGCCCAGGTTGATTTCTCCCACGACGTTGTGCTGGCCTGGAACGGCACCACCGCCGGCGTGCGGTTTCCGAACGGGGATTGGATTCCGGCCCGCCATGACGGCCTGGTGATCGCGGATGCGACCTCCGCCGCCTACGCCATGGACCTGCCCTGGGACAAGCTCGATGTCGTCACCTGGTCCTGGCAGAAGGCGCTGGGCGGCGAGGCGGCGCACGGCATGCTGGCGCTCTCGCCGCGCGCGGTGGAACGCCTGCAGACCTACCAGCCGCCCTGGCCGCTGCCGAAGATTTTTCGTCTCACCAGCGGCGGAAAACTGAACGAGGGCGTGTTCAAGGGCGAGACCATCAACACGCCCAGCCTGCTGTGCGCCGAGGATGCGCTGGACGGATTGCGTTGGGCCGAGTCGATCGGCGGCCTGCCCGCCCTGATGGCCCGCAGCGAGGCCAGCCTCGCCATTGTCGCTGCCTGGGTCGCGCGGTCCGACTGGGCCGACTTCCTGGCCGAGGACCCGGCCACCCGCTCCTGCACCTCGATCTGCCTGAAGATCATCGCCTCCTGGTTCACCGCGCTCGACGGGACCGGCCAGGTCGCGGCGGTAAAGCGGCTCGCCGCGTTGCTGGAAAACGAAGGCGTGGCCTACGACATCGCCGGCCACCGCGACGCGCCGCCGGGCCTGCGCATCTGGGCCGGCGCCACCGTGGACCCGGATAACGTGAGCGCGCTGCTGCCCTGGCTCGACTGGGCCTTTGTTCACATCGCCACCGAATACGCGGCCGGTCCGGCGGAGTGACGCCGATGCCGAAGGTTCTCATTTCGGACAAGCTCTCACCGGCCGCCGTCGAGATTTTTCGCACCCGCAACATCGAGGTCGACGTCAAGCCCGGTCTCACGCCCGCCGAACTGCGCGCCATCATCGGCGAATACGACGGGCTGGCCATCCGTTCCGCCACCAAGGTGACGAAAGAACTGCTGGATGTTGCCACGCGTTTGAAAGTGGTCGGGCGGGCCGGCATCGGCGTTGACAATGTGGACGTGAAGTCGGCGACCGCGCGCGGCGTGGTGGTGATGAACACACCGAACGGCAACGCCATCACCACCGCCGAGCATGCCATCGCCCTGATGTTCGCCTTGGCGCGGCAGATCCCCGAAGCCTCCATTTCCACCCGCGCCGGCAAATGGGAGAAGAACCGCTTCATGGGGGTGGAGCTGTTCGCCAAGACGCTCGGCCTGATCGGCTGTGGCAATATCGGTTCGATCGTCGCCGACCGCGCCATCGGGCTGAAGATGCATGTCCTGGCCTGCGATCCGTACC
>CAYWOW010000028.1:0-3314 GCA_964459005.1 uncultured Acetobacteraceae bacterium | reverse complement strand
GTCGCCGACCGCGCCATCGGGCTGAAGATGCATGTCCTGGCCTGCGATCCGTACCTTACGGACAAACGCGCCCTCGACCTCGGCGTGCAGAAGGTCGGGCTGGACGAGTTGCTGGCGCGCGCGGACATCATCACGCTGCACGCGCCGCTGACCGAGGCCACCCGCAACATTCTCTCGCGTGAGTCGATCGCGCGCACCAGGAAGGGGGTGCGTATCGTCAACTGCGCCCGCGGTGGCCTGGTGGATGAGGCGGCACTGGCCGAGGCGTTGAAATCGGGCCATGTCGCCGGCGCCGCGTTCGATGTGTTCGAGACCGAGCCCGCCACCGACAGTCCGTTGTTCGCGCTGGAAAACGTCGTCTGCACGCCGCATCTCGGCGCCTCCACCGCCGAGGCGCAGGAAAACGTGGCGCTGCAGGTGGCCGAGCAGATCAGCGACTTCCTGCTCACCGGCGCGGTGACCAACGCCATCAACATGCCGACTGTCTCCGCCGAGGAGGCGCCGCGGCTGAAGCCGTACATGGAGTTGTGTCGCCTGCTCGGCTCCTTCGCCGGCCAGCTTACGGCGGCGCAGAACGGTCAGCTCAAGGCGGTGGCGATCGAATACGAAGGCGCCGTGGCGCAGCTCAATCACCGCCCGCTGACGGCGGCGGCGCTTGCCGGGCTGCTGGAGCCGATGATGGCGGGGGCGAACATGGTCAACGCTCCGGTGCTGGCGCGCGAACGCGGCATCGAAGTCGCCGAGACCGTGCATGACCGGCCGAGCGAGTACCAGACCCTGGTGCGCATTTCGGTGACCACCGACAAACAGGTGCGCACGCTCGCCGGCACGCTGTTCGCGGGCAGCAAACCGCGGCTGGTCGATCTCAAGGGCATTCACGTCGAGGCCGATTTTGGCCGGCACATGCTGTATGTGACGAACCAGGACAAGCCCGGCTTCATCGGCCGCTTCGGTGCGACGCTGGCTGGCGCGGGGATCAACATCGCCACGTTTCACCTCGGCCGCGCCGAGGCGGGGGGCGACGCGATCTGCCTGGTGAGCGTCGACGAGCGCGTGCCCGAGGACGTGTTGGCGATGGTGCGCACGCTGCCGCTGGTGGTGCAGGCAACGGCGCTCAGTTTCTGAATAAACAAGAGCAGTCAACGGGTCCCGCGGCGGCGAGCCGCGGGATCCTCGTTGATCCCGGCGGTCCGCTACCGCCCGGTCAGGATGCGCTCGACCAACTGGCGCACGGTGGGGATGAAGCCGTTGCCGTAGAAAGGATCTGAAGCGAATCGGAAACCGTTGTGGCCGCTGAACATCAGGTTGTTCTCGACCACATCTTCCTTGTCACTGTCATGGGCGATGGCCTGCAGCGTCTTCTGGATGCAGAAGCTGCGCGGGTCGGCCTTCTTGCCGGTGGTGTAATCCGGCCCATGCTGCGACCAGTTGGAGAAGCGGCACTGACTCAGGCAGCCCATGCAGGACACCTGGTCGACGATGATCTCGCGCGCCTTCTCGGGAGTGACGAAGATCAGCGTCGAGTCCGGCGAGCGCATGGCTTCGGTGTAGCCGGCGGCTTCCCAGCCATGCGCCCTCTCCAGGTCGACTGTCGTCAGATAGACCAGGCGCCGGCGTGGGCCGACGCCATACTCGGCCACGTGCTCGCCGACCGGATCGGTTGAATAGACCACCTGACGTTCGTTGCGTTCCCGCAATTCTTGGATGAAGCCGTTGTTCACCGCCGAGGAATAGAAGCCGGTCGGGCTGAAGTGGTTGAGGAAAACGTCGCCCTTCTTCAGCGTCAGCAGTCGCTGCTTCCAGGCATCGCCGATCGGACTCTCCTTGGTCAGCAGCGCGCGGCTCCCGAACTGGAAGGCGATCGGCCCCAGATCGGGGTTGTCGATCCAATCCTCCCACTCCTCCAGCCACCAGACGCCACCGGCCATGATGATCGGCGTGTCGCCCAGGCCGAAGTCGCGCATCAACTTGCGCAGCGCCAGCACGCGGGGGAACGGGTCCTCCGGCCTCTCCGGATCCTCGCCGTTGGACAGCCCGTTATGGCCGCCGGCCAGCCAGGGGTCCTCGTAGACCACGCCGCCCAGCAGGGCGGCCGCCTTGTGAAAGGCACGCTTCCACAACGCCCCGAAGGCGCGGGCCGAGGAAACGATGGGGTAGTAATGCACGTTGAACCGCGCTGCTATCTCGGCCAGGCGATAGGGCATGCCGGCACCGCAGGTGATGCCGTGCAGCAGGCCCTTGGCACCTTCCAGCACGCCGGTGATGACGCGTTCGGAGCCGCCCATTTCCCACATGACGTTGGCGTGGATGCGGCCCTTGCCGCCGGCGATGTCGTGCGCCCGACGGACCTGGGCGATGCCGCCCCGGATGCCGTAGGCCACCAGTTCGTCATGGCGCTCCCGGCGGATGCGGGCGTGGTAGATCTGCGGGATGATCCGGCCGTCGTCATCATAACTGTCGGCGTTCACCGCGCTGAGCGTGCCGGCACCGCCCCCGGCGGCCCAGTGACCGGCCGTGACGCCGTTCGAAATCGCGACACCCTTGCCGCCCTCGATGAGGGGCAGGACGTCGACGCCGCCCATCCGGATCGCGTTGATCGCCTTCATGGCTTGCTCCTGCCCGGTCGGCGCCCTCCCCTGGGGCGCCGTTACAGATTGCTCATCGAAGTCTGTCTTCGCCCGCCGGATCAAGTCCCGCGGGCGAAGAGTTGCTCGTCAGCCCACCGCGAGGTCCGGCGCCGCGGGCTGCTCGCCCTGGCCGGGCTGCGTCTCGGACCCGCTGTCGCGGCCGCCACGCCCGCCACGGTCGCCACGATCCCGGCCGCCACCGCCCTTGGGGCCGACCTTATCGCTGATGTCCTCGCCGGTCACCTGATCGACCACCCGCATGGACAGCTTCACTTTGCCACGCTCGTCGAAGCCAAGCACCTTCACCTTCACGGCGTCGCCCATGTTGACCACGTCGGTGGTCTTGTTGACGCGCCCCTGGGCGAGTTCACTGATATGCACCAGTCCGTCGCGCGAGCCGAGAAAATTCACGAAGGCGCCGAACTCGGCGGTCTTCACCACCTTGCCGGTATAGATCACCCCGATCTCGGGTTCGGCCACGATGCCGCGGATCCAGTCGATCGCCGCCTGTGCCTTGGTCATCTCGTTGGCGGCGATCTTGATGGTGCCGTCGTCCTCGATGTCGATCTTGGCGCCGGTCTGTTCGACGATCTCGCGGATCACCTTGCCACCGGTGCCGATGATGTCGCGGATCTTGTCCTTGGGGATGCTGATCACGGTGATGCGCGGCGCCGTGGCCGCCACGTC
>CAYWOW010000027.1:0-32128 GCA_964459005.1 uncultured Acetobacteraceae bacterium | reverse complement strand
TGTCCGGGGCGATCCAGTCATCCGCATCCAGATTGACCAGGTACTTGCCGGTCGCCGCCTGAACCGCGCGGTTGTAGCTCGCGGCGCCACCCATGTTCCGGTCATTGACCAGGAGGCGGATGCGGGCATCGTCGAAGGCCCGGATGACCTCGCAAGAGTGGTCAGCGGACGCATCATCCACCACGACGATCTCGAATTCCCCGACGGTCTGATCCAGAATGCTCTGGATCGTGATACCGATATAGTCCGCATAGTTGTAGGACAAGACGATAAAAGAGAGCAGCGGTCCGTCGCTCATCGTGCTTCCGACAACAGCAAATGTTCACAGATGGCGCCTATGGTCTCGGCGGTCAGCTCGGTATGGCAGGGCACGCCGATGACTCGTGGCGCGAGGTCTCGCGTCACCGGGAGATCGGTTGACGGCAAGCCGGCGAAGGCAGGATGGGTGTGGCAGCCCAGCCCCCACCAGTGGCGCCACGGCACCCCGGCCCGGTCGAGTCGGACCAGCGCATCGTCAACGGATCCAGGCGGCAGCAGGACATTCAACGTCATGGTGACCCATTGCTCGCCGACGCCATCCTGCAGCCGGATGCGAGAGTTGCGCAGCCCGATGGCGTAGGCGCGGACCACGGACTTCAGTTGGGTGACCTTCTGCTCCACGGTCGCCAGGCCGGCCAGGCCGATCGCGGCCGCATACTCGGAAATCCGATAGTTGCCGCCGCGAACCGAGGACACCCGGGCAGCGCCGGCGAATCCGAAGCCGGTCATGGCGGTGATTTGATCGACCAGCCCGGCATCCGTGGACAGGACAGCGCCGCCCTCGCCAATGGCAAACACCTTCGTGGCATGCAGGCTGACGCAGATCGGTTGGTGTCCCGCCGTATCCAGCGACATCAGCGCCGCCGCGGCATCGAACACCACGGGGATCCGGTGGGTTCGTTCGAAGGCCTCCCACGCACGAATATCGGGTGGCGCGCCGAAGGCGCTGATCACCAGCACCGCGGCCGGCGGTTGCGGCAGATGGGGCAGCGCCCGCTCGGCGATTTCCGGGGTGACAACCAGACTGCGCTCGTCGACATCGAGGAGGAACGGCTCGAGCCCCGCGTTGCAGACGGCATGGGCGCTGGCGATGAAGGTGAACGACGGCATCAGGCAAAGACGGCGGCCGGCGACAGCGCGCGCGCGCAGGGCCAGCTCGAGAGCAGCGGTGCCGCTGTTGGTGAACGCAACGCGCAGGTCGGGCTGCCCCGTGCGGACGCTCATGAACGACGTCAGGGCATCGCGAAACTCGCGCCATAGCGGGCCGTAGTTGCTGTACCACCGGCTGGCGTCGATGCGCCGAAGAAACGGGATCAGCTCATCCGTGCTCGGCAGCTTCGGCACGAGAATGGCGACACCTTGGCCGGTGACCGCAGCCGGCGCGCTCGCCGTGGCACCCGAAGCCGAGCGAAGTCCCATACATCCCTCCAATGTTCGCCCGGAGTAGCCCAGCGGTGCCAGCGCGCTCCGG
Organism: uncultured Acetobacteraceae bacterium; assembly: GCA_964459005.1. GTDB lineage: Bacteria > Pseudomonadota > Alphaproteobacteria > Acetobacterales > Acetobacteraceae > Rhodovastum. The sequence continues at coordinate 30,618 of CAYWOW010000027.1, read as the reverse complement.
GTCATCGCTGCCGCACTGAATGCTCGCTGGGTGCGGCAAGACTGGCGCGCGCCGCAACCGCACTCTCCAGAGCCTCGCGGTACGCCGACGTCATCGTCTCCAGCGAAAAGCCGCGCGCCGCTGCTGTCGCGGCACGGCGCATGGAAGCGAGGCGAGGCCGGTCTGCCAGCAGTTGCCGCAACGATGTCTCAAAAGCCGCCGCATCGGCGGGTTCCACGAGCAGTCCAGCCACGCCATCCGGCACGAGATCCGGCAAGCCTCCGACGCGGGAGGCGAGGATCGCACAGCCGCTCGCCATCGCCTCGATCACCGCGATCGGCCTGCCGTCGACTCTCGAAGTCAGGACGTAAATGTCATACAGGGGATAGATCGCCGCGACGTCATCGACCAGGCCCAGGAAGTGCAGCCGCGTGCCTTTCGGTAATTTCGCCATCCGTCGCTTGATGCGGTCCGTCATCGGGCCGCCGCCCACCATCACGAAATGCAGGTTCGGCAGATCGCGGCAGCGCCTGGCCAGTTCCACAAAAACCTCGGGCGACTTTTCTTCCGACAGGCGTCCCAGCCAACCGACCACCACATCCTCCGCGCCGATGCCCAGCCCCGCGGCGATGTCCCCGGGCCTGGGGGCCGGTTGGAATATCGAGGTGTCGACACCACTCGGGATGCAATGGACGTCATCGCCGGCCCAGCCGCCCGGTCCGGTCAGCCAGGCCAGGACCTCGCGGTTTTCGCACAGCGCGCCGGTCAGGAAGGCTCGGTACCGCAGGTGGTTTCCCACATGCCCGACCGCGTTGAACAGCAGGTCCAGCCGTGCAAGGTTCGGGTACTTCTCCGCCATCTCCGGCAACAGATCATAGAAAAAACGGCTGCCGGCGATCAGCACCGCGTCCGGCCGCCGCGAATCGAATATGTACGTCACGAAGTCATGCCATCCATCCGGTTCGAGGAAGCGTGGCAGCGCATAGGTTTCGCTGACATGGGCCGCGAACCATCCGATCGAATCGCCCTTGTTTTCGCCCTCATGGTCTGAGGAAAAGACGATGACCCGCCATCCCGCCCGAGCCAGTCCGCGCACCACCTGGCTGAGCAGGCGCTCGGCACCGCCCATGACGAAATAAGGTATCGCCACAACCAGCGTGCGTTGCGCCGCCGCTGGGGCTGCGCGCCGCATCGCCGTCAACATCGACGTGTCCGAACGATCTGGCCGAAGGCGACGACGGGCCTGCTGGCGCGACCGCTCGATGGCCTCGGGCGTCAGCAGCGGCCGGTTCCGCGCCAGCATGTCGAGCCGCTGCTCGGCGAGGCTCCTCACTCCGGGAGCGGTGCTGAAGGACGCTCCCCCTGCCCGGGTGCGGTATTCGAACAGCGCCTCTCCGGCGATGTTGTGCAGGCGCGCGCCGGCGGCCGCCGCCCGCACCCAGAAATCCCAGTCCTCCGCGACGTGCTTTGCTCCAGGTCCGGCATCGAAGTAGCCCACCACCTCCTGCCAGACGTCCTTGCGGAAAACGGCGCCCGCGAGCATGCAGTTCCGGACCAGCAAATCGGACAAAGTCGGCGTGGCGGGAAGCACCCACTCCCCTGTCCGCGCCCCGAACAGGCGCATGCTGCTCGACGCTATGTCGTAGCCCCGGTACTCCAGGAAAAAGAGCATCTTTTCGACGTAAGTCGGCGTCAGCCGGTCGTCGGCATCGAGGCAGCAGACGTAGCGACCGCTTGCCCTGGCGATGCCGAAGTTGCGGTTGTCTCCCGGCGGAAACGGGCCGCCATCGCGGAAGAACACCCTGACGCGCGGGCCTGCCAATGCGGCCGCGGCGCCGGGTGTGGTGCCATCGGTCGAGCCGCCCTCGACGACGATAACCTCCAGGTCGCTGAAGGTTTGCGCCAGGGCGCTGGCCACGGCCTCGGCGACGAAGGCGCCGAGATTGACGCAGGGGATCACGATGCTGACGAGGGGCGCTCCCGGTGTGTGCGGTTCGGAGCGGAAATGCTCGACCTTGGCGTTGCTGTCCGGTCTCGCTTCCGGCACGGCGATGCGCAGCGCGAACACGTTCCGAACCAATGCCGCCAGAACGCGCCACTCGCCGCGCCGCAGCCGGTCGAGCCCCTGGCGAATGTTGTGCGGGCTCAGGATGGCGAGGGCGGCGCCAGAGAGCCGCAACGTCCGGCGGAGCCGCCGCGCCATGGCGACCGTTTCCAAAGTGGCGCCGGGCGCCTTTTGCATGGGTCTGAACTGGCTGTGAGGCTGATCGGGCGGCGCGGATTTCGGCTGATCTCGCGGAGCGGGCACGATGCCAGGTGACGTCGCGTCGGCATCCAGCATGTTCGGGGCACGTTCCGAAGACATGGCATGACCATACCCAGGCGCGGCGCACCGCGGCAAGCCTCGAATGGCCGCGAGCGGGCGGGCGGGGCGCCCCGCGAAGGCGGCCAACGGCGCGTTCCCGGGACAGCGAAGCCGCGCAACCCAGCCGAACCTAGCGAGACTCCGATGAACGTGCTAGACGAGCGCCCGGCGCTGAAAACCGGCGGATTTCCGCGGTTTTCCGGGCCTGAGACCGCACCACGGTCCGGTGGCAGAGTGGTGATGCAGCGGACTGCAAATCCGCGTATGTGGGTTCGATTCCCGCCCGGACCTCCAGCCTTTTCAACGCCTTAGCCGACGCGGCCAACCGATCGCGGCGTTCGGCTAGCCGTGGAAGACCCTTACCGGCCACTTGGCGGCGTCGGGCAGCGCTCGCACGACGTTTCCGGTGAAGTCCGCAGCCGTCCCGTTGTACCACTCGCCTTGAATGGTGGGCGCCAGCGCGACGCCAACGCCGGCAATATAGATCATCGCCACCAGAAGAATTATTGCCCGCATCGACCTGTTCTCCGAACGGCTGCCATCGCCGTCGCCGCAGAATGCACAGTCCAGGCACTTCCTTCCGGATGTGGGTTCGCAATGACCGCTTCGCCAGTCCCGGTATCGCCCCACACGCAGACGTGCGGTCCGGGGTGCCGTCGTTCAGGGGAAGCTTCCGGCCCCGAACGACGGTAAGCTGTGCGGCGGAAAGGAAACTCGATCATGACCGAAACCGTACTGATCGTTGGCGCCTCTCGTGGGCTGGGTCTGGGTCTCGCGCGCGAATATGCGAACCGGGGCTGGCGGGTGATCGCCACGGTCCGCGCCGCCAATCCGCCGACCGGCCTGCACGCCCTGGCCGCCGAGGCCGCCAGCCCCGTGCGCGTGGAGATGGTGGACATCAATGTCCCCGGGCAGGTCGCGGCCCTGCGCCAGCAGCTTGCCGGGGAGCGCATCGACCTGTTGTTCGTGAACGCCGGGATTTCGAACGGCGAGGGTGAAACGGTGGCGCAGACCTCGACCGAAGCGTTCACCACGATGATGCTCACCAACGCGCTCAGCCCGCTGCGGGTCGTGGAGGCCTGCGCCGATCTCGTGCCGGCGGACGGCGTCATCGCGGCGATGTCGTCCGACCTCGGCAGCGTCGCCAACAACACCCACGCCGGATGGGAAATCTATCGCGCCAGCAAGGCCGCGCTGAACACCATGCTGCGCAGCTTCGCGGTCCGGCGGGGCGGCGGGCGGACGGTGCTGGCGGTGGCGCCGGGCTGGGTGCGCACCGACATGGGCGGCCCCAACGCGGCTATCGATGTCGCCACCAGCGTGCGCGGCATCGCCGATGCCATCGCCGCACGGCGCGGCCAGCCGGGCGCCTGGTTCGTGAACTACAAAGGCCGCGACGTGCCGTGGTGAATAGTTAGCCCCCTACCCGCCCGCGATCTTCGGGATCAGCACGATCTCGCTCGCCTCGGTCAGCGGCACGGCGTAGGCGTCCTGGAAGATCACCCCGTCGATCGCCACCGCCATCCCCTCGTCCACCAGCCGCCCCAGCCCGGGGAAGCGGGCGTCGAGTTCGGTGACGAGGCGGCGAAAGCTGGTGGCCGCGACCGTCAGTTCCGCCGCCCCGCCCGCCAGCGCCCTGGCGGCATCGCCGGCCAGAACGACGGTCGGCACGCCGCTATGCCGCCGCGACGTCGAGCGCCGCCAGCAGTTTCGGCGGTGAGATCGGCAGATCCGCCATCCGCAGCCCGATCGCCGAGCGCACCGCGTTCGCCACCGCCGCCGTCGGCGGCACGATCGGCACCTCGGCCACCCCGCGCAACCCGAACGGCGCCCGCGGATTCGGCACCTCCACCAGCACCGTCGCGATCATCGGCAGGTCGGACGCCACCGGCATCCGGTAGTCGAGGAAGCCCGGGTTCTCCAGCCGCCCCTCGGCGCTGTAGACGTATTCCTCGTTCAGCGCCCAGCCGAGGCCCTGGGCGACGCCGCCCTGCAACTGCCCCTCGACGTAGGAGGGGTGAATGGCGCGCCCGACGTCCTGCAGCGCGGTATAGCGCAGCACCGTCACCCGGCCGGTCTCGCGGTCCACCTCCAGGTCGCAGATGTGCACCGCGAAGCTGGCCCCCGCGCCCTGCACATTGGCGGTGACCTCGGCGCCGATCGGCCCGCCCGTCCGGGCGGACTTGGCCGCGATCGCCGCCAGCGGCAACGGGTCGAAGCCGCCGGCGTTCGGTCCCGCCGGCACCGCCTGGCCGTCCTTCCATTCGACCGCGTCGGGCGGAATGTCCCAGATCATCGCCGCGCGCTGCTTCAACTGCTCGACCACCTTCTCGGATGCCGCCACCACGCAGGTGCCGATGGCGAAGGTCACCCGGCTGCCGCCGGTCATGCCGGAAACCGGGATGGAGGCGGTGTCGGCCACGATCGGCCGCACCTTCTCATAGGGCAGGCCCAGCACCTCGGCGGCCATCATCGCCAGCGAGGCGCGCGAACCGCCGATGTCGGGGTTTGGCGACACCACCGAGGCGGTGCCGTCCTCGTTGATGTGCACCGCCGCCGCGGACTCGCCGCCGATGTTGAACCAGAACCCGCAGGCCACCCCGCGCCCCTGATTGACTCCGAGCGGCGCGCTGTAGTGCGGGTGCGCCTTGGCCGCCGCCAGCGTCTGCTCGAAGCCGATATCGTGGTGGGTGACGCCGTAGGCGGTCCTGGTGCCCTCCCGCGCCGCGTTCTTCTGGCGCAGCGCGATCGGGTCCATGCCGAGCTTGCGCGCCAGCTCATCCATCGCGCTCTCGGCCCCGAACGAGCCGATCGGCGCCCCCGGCGCGCGATAGGCCGCCACCTTCGGCCGGTTGCTCACCACGTCGTAGCCGGTGATGGCCACGTTCTTGATGTCGTACATGGCGAGCGCGCACATGCAGGCCGGCCCCAGCGGCGAACCGGGGAAGGCGCCGGCCTGCAACGTCACCGTCACCTGCGCCGCGGTCAGGGTGCCGTCGCGCTTCGCCCCCAGCTTCACCGCCACCACCCCGCCCGAGGTCGGGCCGGAGGCGCGGAACACCTCCTCGCGGCTCATCACGATGCGCACGGGCCGGCCGGCCTTGCGCGACAGCGCCAGCGCCACCGGCTCCAGGTAGATCGTCGTCTTGCCGCCGAAGCCACCGCCGATTTCGGCCGGCACCGCGCGGATGTTGGCGATGTCCAGCCCCATCAGCTTGGCCGTGAGCGAGCGCACCATGAAGGCGCCCTGGCTGGAGCTGAAGATCGTGCTCTGCCCGTCGGCGCCCCAGGTCGCCACGCAGGCGTGCGGCTCGATATAGCCCTGGTGCACGGCCTGGGTGGTGTAGCGGCCTTCCACCATTACCTCGGCTTCGGCAAACCCGGTCGCCACGTCGCCGATATTGAACGCGATCCGCTTGGAAATGTTGGACGGCGCGGTCGGCGGCGGCGTCAGCCCGGCGGTGAACAGGTCGTCGTGCAGCAGCGGCGCATCCGGCGCCATCGCCGCCTCGACGTCGATGACGTGCGGCAGCACGTCGTAATCGATCTCGATGAGGTCCAGCGCCTCCTCGGCGATCGCCGCCGAGGTGGCGGCAACGGCGGCCACCGCATGGCCGTCGTAGAGCACCTTGCCGCGCGCCAGCATGTTGCCAGAGACGTACCGGTAGTTGACGAAGCCGTCGCCGGAAATGGCTTCCTCGTACGGGATTTCCGGAAAATCCGCGCTCGTCACCACCGCCAGCACACCCTTGAGCGCGGCCGCCCTGGTGGTGTCGATGCGCAGGATACGGGCATGGGCGTACGGGCTGCGCTTGATGCGGCCCTCCAGCATGCCGGGCAGGCGCAGGTCGGCGCCGAAATTCGCCCGCCCCGTCACCTTGTCCACCCCGTCCGGACGGACCGGCCGGGTGCCGACCACGCGCAGGTCGGACTTGCCCCCCATATAGGTCATGCCACGCTCTCCCCCCGCATTTCCGCGGCGGCGTCGAGCACCGCGCGGATGATCTTGTCGTAGCCCGTGCAACGGCAAAGATTGCCGGCCAGGCCGTAGCGCACCTCGGTTTCGGTCGGGTCGGGATTGCGGTCGAGCAGCGCCTTGGCCGCCACCAGCAGCCCCGGCGTGCAGAACCCGCACTGCAACGCGGCGTGTTCCAGGAACTGGCGTTGCAGGACGTGCAGCGTATCGCCCTTGGCCAACCCCTCGACGGTGGTGATGCGCGCGCCCTCGGCCTCGGCGGCCAGCACCAGGCAGGAGCACACCACGCGGTCGTCGAGGATGACGCTGCAGGCCCCGCAATCGCCGGAGCCGCAGCCTTCCTTGGTGCCGGTCAGGCCCAACTCGTCGCGCAGCACGTCCAGCAGGGTCTGCTGCGGCTCGCAGAGGAATTCGGCGGGCTCGCCGTTGATGGTGGTGGAAACGTGCAGCTTGCTCATCGACGGGACTCCGCGCGCTCGCAGGCCTTGACGGCGGCACGGCGGGCGAGCACGCCGGCGACCCTGATGCGGTAGGCGATGGTGCCGCGCTTGTCCGCGATCGGCCGGCAGGCCGCCTGGGCGGCGGCATCCAGCGCGGCCAGCGTGGCCGCGTCCAGCCGGTGCCCGACCAGGGCGGCGGCGGCCTCGGCGACCAGCAGCTGGGTCGGCGCGACCGCCCCCAGCGCCACCCGCGCGCTGGCGATGCTGCCGTCCGCGGCGAGCGCCAGGTTAACGCCGCAACCGACCACGGCGATGTCCATTTCGGTCCGCGGGGTCAGCCGCAGATAGGCGTCGGCCGCCCGCGCGGGCCGCGGCGGCAGGCGGAAGGCGAGGACGAATTCGTCGCGCGCCAGCGAGGTGCGGCCGGGCGCCACCACGACGTCCTCCACCGCCACGTCGCGCTGCCCTTCCGGACCCGCCACCACAGCGACCGCCCCGGCGGCGATCAGCGCCGGCACGCTGTCGGCGGCCGGCGAGGCGTTGCACAGGTTGCCGGCCAGCGTGGCGCGGCCCTGCACCTGGGTCGAGCCGATCAGGCACGCCGCCTCGACCACGCCTGGCCAGGCCGCCACCAGGCCCGCGTGCTCGCCGAGCGCGGCGCAGGGCGTCGCGGCCCCGATGGTGAAGCCGCCGCCGGGCTCCGCCGTGATGCCGGAAATGCCCGGTATTTTCTTCGTATCCACCACCAGATCGGCACGCAGCCGACCGGCGCGGAGCTGCACGAGCAGATCGGTGCCGCCGGACAGCAGCTTCGCCACTCCCTTGGCGTCGAACAGCACGCCGACCGCCTCTTCCACCGAAGTCGGCGCCGCATAGGCAAACCGTGTCACCGCAAACTCTCCCGGGTTCGATCGCTGAAGCCGGTATGTTAGGTCGGAAGAGGGTAAGGTCAACCGAAGGGCGCGCTACAAAAGCCGCGCCTGGCGCAGCGCGCACTTCACCACCTGCGCGGACAGAGCGGTTCGGTTCGATCCCGGTTGGCGCCCCCTCCGCTTGCAGATAAACCTGGCTCGGTTTCGTTCCTATGATTGGCGGGGGCCGTATTGAATGCGGGTCACTTCAAGTCACCACTTCCGTCACCTGGGGCGGGATTGTTTCCGTCTGGTCTGGTGCGCAGCCGGTGCCGCCGCCGGCCTTGGTTTGGCTCTTTGGGCGGTCTCCTTTCCGTCAGACCCGCCATTCCTGCTTGCCTCTCTCGGCGGATCAACGGTCTTCCTGTTCGGCCTGACGCGGGCTCCCGCTGCCCAGCCGCGGGCACTGGTCGGTGGGCATCTGGGCAGCGCGTTTATCGGCATCTCGTGCTGGCAATGCTTCGGCGATTCGCTTTGGGTTTACGGGCTGGCGATCGCCTTGACACTGGTCTTCATGCTGCTTGCCAGGACCATGCATCCACCCGCCGGGGCGACCCCGTTAATCATGGTGCATGCCCATGCGGGTTTTTGGGCGCTTTGGCAGCCCGTAGGTCTGGCTGTCCTGCTGCTGGCCTTGGCCGCCGCCGTCTGGAGCCGCATGACGCCTGGTATGGTAAATTACCCGGTGGCTTGGCTCGATAAATCTCCGCAATCGCTTTGGTGGGGCGGATGGGATGACTGAACGTATGCCTGGCTTCGGTAATAGACCTCGATCCTGAGCACGGTCGCCTCACCGTCCACGACACCAGCGCGGCCAGGGTGGTGGCGACGTCCAGTTCGCGCGGTCAATACCGTCCGGATCTCACACGAAAATGGCGGTTCACGACCCGACCCGGGTCGCAAACCGCCATGAAGCGCGCCTCAGTATCCGAAGGCGTGCGGCAATGTGGTGCTGATGGCGGGGAAGAAGGCGATGACGATCACGCAAGCCAACAACAGCCCCAGATAGCCAAAGATCGGCTTGATAGCTTGCTCCAGCGGCACGTCGCCGACCAGGCAGCAGGTGAGCAGGCCACAGCCGATCGGCGGCGCGAAATAGCCGATGCCCATGGAGATCACCAGCACGATGCCCATTTGCAGCGGGTCGATGCCCATCTGCGCCGCGATCGGCACCAGCAGAGGGCCGAACAGGATCAGCGCCGCAGCGCCTTCCAGCACCGAACCCATGACGATCAGAATGGCGATCGACACCAGCAGGAACGTGCCCACCCCGGCGGTCTGCGACAGGTGGATCATGAACAGGCCAAGCGCGTGCGGGATCTGCTGGATGGTGAGGGTGAACGACAGCGACTGGGCACAGGAACAAATGAACAGCACCATCCCCGATCGGCACGCCGACTGCACCAGACATTGGTACAGCGAGCGCCACGTCAACTCGCGGAACACCAGCGCCCCGAACACGACGGCGTAGGCCGCGGCAAAGGCGGAGATCTCCGTCGCGGTGGCGTAGCCGAACTTGAAACCGACGAAGATCATCACGATGAGGCCGATCGAGACGATGGTGCCGGCCCAGACCCCGCGCTTGCCGACGAAACTCTCGCCATCGCCGACAATGGCGGCTCGGGTGCCGAAAGCGATGGAGGCGATGATCAGGCAGGTCGCCATCATGCCGGCGGGGATGAACCCCGCCATGAATATGCCGCCGATCGAGATGTTCGAGACGAAGGCAAGGATGATGAGGTTGATGCAGGGCGGGATCGACTCCGCCATGACCGCCGACGCGCCGAGCAGCGCGACCGCGCTGCCGGGGTTCTGCTTGGCCCGCTTGGCCGCGGGGATGAGCACCGAGCCGACGGCGGCGACATCCGCCGTCTTCGATCCCGAGATGCCGGAGAACAACACCATGGACAGGACCAGGACCATGTTGAGTCCGCCGCGCATCCCGCCGACCATACGCCGCAGCGCCTCGATCAGCCGGATCGACATCCCGTTGGCTTCCATCAGGTAGCCCACCAGGACGAAGAACGGGACCGCCAGCATGACGAAACTGTCGATGCCGCGCGCCATCTGCTGCGACACGATGACGCCGGGCAGCGATCCTTCCGTCAGCACGAAGATCAGCGCCGCCAGGACGAGGACGAAACCGACGGGCAGTCCGCCGAACAGCGTCACCACGAGGCCAATCAGCATCAGCGGGCCCGGCGACGGAACTGCGCCGGGCAACACCGTGACCCAGGCCATGTACGCGCCGATGATGACGGCCAGGACGGCCACACTCTCGACGATCCGCCGCACGGGCAGCCGCACCATGGTCTCGGCGGCGAAGGCGGTCATGCAGATCATGCCGCCGCCCATCGGGTAGAAGGTCCATTCCAGCGGCAGGCCCGACCCGGTCGTCTGGCCCGTGGTCATCAGGCTCAGATCGATCGTGAAGAAGGCAACGTAGGCCGATAGCCCCAGGATCAGCAGCCAGGTGACGGCATCAACCAGTTCGCGCAGGCGCGGGGGAAGGCGGGCGGCGAAAAAGTCGATGCCGAGGCTTTCGTGCCGCGCGGTCGCGCTGGCGGCACCGAAGAAGGTGGAGCCGACCATCAGGCCGCGCGCCACGTCGTCGGCCCATTCGACCGGAGCGTCGAAGGTCGTGCGCGCCACGACGGAACCGATCACCACCAGCACGTCCGCCGCAAGCATGACGGCGGCGAGCCAATCGGAGACTACCAGCAGCGGCCGGGTTATCGGGTGCGGAACGAACGCGACCGAGGCTTTGGCTTCAGCCGGCGGCGACGCGGTGGACACGCGCGGGGAAGACTCGGTCGTCTTTGCGCCGTCGATGACGAGGTCGGTCACGGATTAAGCCTCACACCAGGTTGCACGGATAACGTCGATAATCGGATTGGAGTCGGGGGGCGTGCCGATGATGTTGCCGGTCCGCGCCGCGACCGAGCCGCAGCCGCGGGTATCGGCGGCGGCCTGACGGCATGGACGGCGAAAGACGGGACGCACCATTGGCTCGTTTCCTCTTGGCAGCCGGCCGCCCTTTGCCTTCCGGCGGCCGACCCGTTTGCAGATACCGGCACGTTGTACGCCGTCCGGCTCTTGTATGACAAGACGCCTTCAAACCCCATTCCACAGGGCAGTCCTGCCCGGCGCGCCGGGCCCATCATCACTGCCGGCTCGGCGCTCCGCCGTTCGGTCGCGGGCTGCGCCGGCGGCAACGGCCAACGGCCCGACGCAGGGATGGTCCGGCGATCCCTGCGCCGTCGTTAACAAGATCGCTCGGGCGTCCGTTTCAAGCCGGGGTGGCCTGGATCGTGTCGATGAAGGCCTTGGATTCGGGGTGCGCGTTCTCGAAATTCACGACCTGCACGGCAACACGCTTGCGGAACGCATCCCGGTCGCAGTCGGCGACGATGGTCACGCCACGGCTCTGAAGGATGGACATTGCCTCGGTCTCCACGGCCAGGCCGTGCGCGCGCGTGTCGATGGCGGCGGCATGGGCGGCGGCGAGAAAGCCCTCGCGCAACTTGACATCCATGCGGTTGAAAACGAGGTCGCTCATGTAGATGGCAAGCGGCGAGTAATTATGCTCCGTGAGCGAGTAAAACTTCGCCGTCTCGTAGAACTTGGCAGCCAGGATGTTTGGCGCGGTTTGCTCCAGCCCGTCCAGGACTCCGGCCTGCAAGGCGGTGTAGATCTCGCCGAAGGCGAGCGGGGTGGCCTCGGCGCCCATCAGGCGCAGGCATTCGGTGATGATCGGGTTCGGCAGCGTGCGAATCTTCAGCCCGGTAAGGTCCGCGGGCTCGTGCACCGGCTTTCTCGCCAGCACACTGCGGCAGCCGAAATTGTAGGCCCACTCGATGATGCGGATGTTGCCGGCCTTCAGTAGGGCTGCCTCGGCCGGCTTCGCGGCGCCGGCGTCGAACGCGCGGGTCTGCTGCGGGAAGCTCCTGAACAGGTAGCCGATATCGAAGGCACCGACCAGCGGGGCGACGTTGGCCGAGATCGACGAGCCCGACACCATCAGATCGATGACGCCGAGCTTGACGGAGTTGATGACGTCGATTTCCTGGCCAAGCTGGTTGTTCGGGAAGAAAGCAATGTCAAACTGCTCGCCGAGGCCATCCTGCTTCAGGTGCTTGACCAGATTGTCATAGTAGACACGCCCGCTGGCGAATTTCGGGTCGTCGGGCTCCGAGTTGGACAGCTTGAGCTTCATGGTGGCGGCCTGGGCGCGGCCGACGATGGCGGGCGCGGCAACAAGGCCCAGGCACACGGTGGCGGCGGCCTCGAGGAACGGTCGGCGGGAGATTGGGTGCGACATTGGTTTGTTTCCTCGTCAAACCGGCTCCGGTTTGTTTTTGGCGGTGGCCGGGCGGGCTTAAGTACAAAGTACTATAGGGTACTATAGGCCGCCTGCTCCGGCGTGACAAGGCAACCCGTGTTGCGGTTCATGGACAGTATGGTCGTCGCGGACTAGCTTGGTCGCAGCGCTATACGCGGGAGGAAAGCGGCAATGAATATCTGCATGGTCGGTTACGGCATGATGGGGCTGTCGCACAGCGAGTCCTTGCTGCGCCCCGAAGCTGGCAGCGACGTCGTGCTGCACACGGCTGTCGGCCGGCGGGCCGAGGCCGTCGAGGCATTCGCGAAACGCCTCGGCTATCGGCACTGGACCACCTCGCTCGATGACGCCCTCGCCGACCCGGCGATCGACGCGGTCATCCTGGCCACCCCGAGCGAGCAGCATGAAGCCCAGGCGCTGGCCTGCTTCGCCGCCGGCAAGCATGTATTGATCGAGATCCCGATCGCCATGTCGCTGGCAGGTGCCGAACGGGTCGTGGCGGCAGGCGAGAAAGCCGGCGTCGTGTGGGGCCTGTGCCACCCGATGCGCTTCCGCCACGAGCGGGTGGCGCTGCGCGAACGGGTAGCCGCCGGCGAGGAGCATATCCGCCACATCGCCGGGCGATTCTGCTTCAAGCGCCTGACCAATATGGGCGCCACCGGATATATGCGGTCCTGGACCGATAATCTTTTGTGGCATCATTTCTGCCATATCGTCGATCTCGGCATGTTCCTGTTCGAGTTCGACCCTATCCGCCGGGTGCAGGGATATCTGGGGCCGTTGCACCCGGTCACCGGCGTGCCGATGGAGGCGGTGGTGCTGGCCGAGACCGAGGACGGCCGCACCGTGCTGGTGAACGGCTCCTATCACGCCCAGTACCGCTATCAGGACAAGCTGATCGTCACCGACCGCGAGACCTATTTCTTCGACAGCGTGACCGCCACGCTGCGTACCTCCGAGGGGGTGGTGCCGATGGCGTCGGAGCAGGTGCAGTTCGGCCGGGTGACCTGCGACTTCCTCGCCGCGGTACGCGAGCGGCGGCCGCCGCTGGCCGCCGGCCCCACCGTGCTGCCGGCGATGCGGGTGCTGCAGGCCGTGCAGGACGATTGGGATGCGCGCTGGGGCGCGCAGTCGATCCCGGGGCGGCCGCTGATGTGACGCCGGGGGAAAGGGCGGTGGCCGCAGCGGCCTGACGGTCCGGCGACCGGCGCGGGGACGGTTTGGCCATCCCCGCGCCGGCCGTCACGTTACACCGCGGTGGCGCGGATCGCCTCGATGATCGGCTTGGACTCCGGCATCGTCTTCATGAAGTTCTCGCTCTGCACGGCGACGCGCTTTTCGAACGCCTCACGGTCGCAGTCGCCGACGGTGACGCCGGCATTCTTCAGGACCACCAGTGCCTCCTGCTCCACGGCCAGGCCGTGCGCGCGGGTGTCGATGGCAGCGCCCTGGGCCGCGGCGAGGAAGCCGTCGCGCAGCTTGGGCTCCATGCGGGTGAGGTTGGCGTTGCTCATGTAGATGGCGAGCGGCGAGAAGTTGTGCTTCGTCAGCGAGTAGAATTTCGCCGTCTCGTAGAACTTGCTGGCCACGATGGTCGGCGGGTCATGCTCCAGCCCGTCCAGCACGCCGGCCTGCAGCGCCGTGTAGATCTCGCCCATGGCGAGCGGCGTGGCGGCGGCGCCCATCAGGCGCAGGCATTCGGTGATCACCGGATTCGGCAGCGTGCGGATCTTCAGACCCGCGAGGTCCGCGGGCTCGTGCACCGGCTTGCGCGCCAGCACGCTGCGCGAGCCGAAATTGTAGGCCCAGGCGATGATGCGGATGTTCGACCCCTTGAGCAGGGCGTCTTCGATCGGCTTGGCGGCGCCGGCGTCGAAGGCGCGAGTCTGCTGCGGGAAGCTGCCGAACAGGTAGCCCAGATCGAAGGTGCCGACGAGCGGCACGAGATTGGCCGAGATCGACGATCCCGACACCATCAGGTCGATGACGCCGAGCTTGACCGAGTTGATGATGTCGATTTCCTGGCCGAGCTGATTGTCCGGGAAGAAGGCCACCTCGATCTGCTCGTCGAGGCCGCCCTGCTTCAGGTGCTTGACCAGGTTGTCGTAGTAGACCCGCCCGTTGGCGAACTTCGCGTCGTTGGCCTGCGAGCTGGACAGTTTCAGCTTCACGGTCGCGGCCTGGGCGCGCCCGATGATGGCGGGCGCGGCGGCAAGTCCCAGACCGACCGCGGCGGCGGCCTGGAGGAATGGACGGCGGGAGACGGGACGCGCCATTGCTTGGTTTCCTCGTATGCGCCGGCGTCCTTGCTTCTTTTCGCGGCGCCCGGCGATCTTTCGACGGCCGTTGTCTTTAGACCTTCCGAACTAGTATGACAAGATGACGTGGCCCGGCGGTTGCCCGCCCGGCGGACGTCATATACATATTCTATATGACGAAGCCCGCCGTTCCGCCGCGGACCTTCCGCACCGAAGCGCTGCTCGCCTTCCGCGGCGCCGGCCGGCTGCCGGTCGGGGCCGACCGCATCGCCATGCTGGAGGCGGTGGCCGCCCACGGCAGCATCACCGCCGCGGCGAAGGCGCTCGGCCACAGCTACAAGGCGGTGTGGGACGGGCTGAACGCGGTCAACAACCTGCTGCCGGCGCCGGCCCTGCTGACCCAGTCCGGCGGGCGCGGCGGCGGCGGGGCCACCCTCACCGAGAGTGGCCGCCGCCTGATCGCCGCCTTCCGCCGCCTGGAGGCCAGGCTCACCGAGATTTCCGCGCACCTCGGCAGCGACGACGCCGACGCGCCGATCGACCTGCTGTTCTGGAACGTGGCCATGAAAACCAGTGCCCGCAACGCGCTCCATTGCCAGGTCACCGGCATCACGCGCGACCCGGTCAACGCCGAGATCGCGCTCAGCGTTTCGCCGACCTGTACCATCGTCGCGGTGATCACCGGCCACAGCGCCGACGACCTTGGCCTCGCCCCCGGGCGCGACGTGATCGCACTGATCAAGGCGACTTTTGTCTTCCTCGCCCGCAGCGAGGACGCGCCGCCGCTGTCGGTCGCCAACCGGATCGCCGGCACCGTGCTCGACCGGGTGGACGGCGGCGTGAATACCGAGATCACCGTCGACATCGGCGGCGGCAAGACGCTCACCTCGGTGATCACCCGCCGCAGCGCCGAGGCGCTGGACCTGCGCCAGGGCACCTCCGTCACCGCGCTGTTCGACGCCGCCCATGTGATCCTCGCCGTCGGCTGATCCCCGCCAGAAGGAGCCCGCCCATGCGTCGCCTGCTGCTTGCCGTCCTGGTGTTGTTTCCGCTCACCGCGCGGGCCCAGGACCTGACCGTCTTCGCCGCCGCCAGCCTGACCGATGCGATGCGGGACGTCGCCGCCCTCTGGCAGCAGGGCGGCCATCCGGCGCTGCACCAGTCGTTCGGCGCCAGTTCGACGCTGGCGCGCCAGATCGAACAGGGCGCGCCGGCCAATCTGTTCGCCTCCGCCGACGAGCGGTGGATGGACTACCTGGCCGAACGCAACCTGATCGCCGCCGGCACGCGCCGCCAGTTGCTGGGCAACGACCTCGTCCTGATCGTGCCGGCCGACCATCCGATCAAGCTCGACATCGGTTCTGGCCTCGATCTGCTGTCCCTGCTCGGCCCGGCCGGACGCATCGCCACCGGCGACCCGGAGCACGTGCCGGTCGGCCTCTATGCCCAGCAGGCCCTGCGCAAGCTCGGCCTGTGGGACGCGGTGGCGCCCCGGCTGGCGCGCACCGAGGACGTGCGCGGCGCGTTGCTGCTGGTCGAGCGCGGCGAGGCGCCGGCAGGCATCGTCTATTCCACCGACGCGGGGGTGAGCAGCGGCGTGGCGATCGCCGGGGTCTTCCCCGACTATACCCACGAGCCGATCACCTATCCCTTCGCGGTCACCAGGGCGGGCGATACGCCGGAAGCGCGCGCGCTGATGGACTTCCTCGCCGGCCCGCAGGCCCGCGCCGTCTTCCTCCGCCGTGGCTTCAGGCTGGAGTAGCCCGGCATTCTCTCTCCCGATGAATGGCAGGCGGTCCGGCTGACCCTCGCGGTGGCGTTGCGCGCCGTCGGCTACGGCCTGCCGTTGGCGGTGCTGATGGCCTGGGTGCTGGCGCGCGGCCGTTTCCCGGGCCGGTCGGTGCTGAACGCCCTCGTCCATTTGCCGTTGGTGCTGCCGCCCGTGGTGACGGGCTGGCTGCTGCTGATCCTGTTCGGCGTGCGCGGGCCGGTGGGGGCGCTGCTCTACGACTGGTTCGGCGTCCGGCTGGTGTTCACCACCGCCGGCGCCGCGCTGGCCTGCGGGGTGATGGTGTTCCCGGTCATGGTGCGCTCCGTGCGGCTGTCGCTGGAGGCCGCCGATCCGGGGCTGGAGCAGGCCGCGCGCAGCCTTGGCGCCGGGCGGATCGACCGGTTCTTCAACGTCACCCTGCCGCTGGCCTCGCCCGGCGTCCTGGTCGGCGCGATCGTCGCCTACGCCACCGCGCTCGGCGAGTTCGGCGCCGTCATCACCTTCGCCGCCAACATCCCGGGCCAGACCCAGACGCTGCCGCTGGCGATCTACGCCGCGCTGCAGGCGCCGGGCGGCGAATCCCGCGCCGCCGAACTTTCTCTCGTCGCCTTCGCGCTGGCGTTGGTCGGGCTGCTGGCCGGCGAATGGGCGAGCCGGCGCCTCAATGCCTGGTTCGGGCGATGAGCTTTTCCGTCGACCTCCGGCACCGCTTTCCCGGCTTTGCCCTCGACGTCGCCTTCGACGTGCCGAGCCCTGGGGTGACGGTGCTGTTCGGCCCCTCCGGGGCGGGCAAGTCGACCGTGATCGCCGCCGTCGCGGGGCTGCTGGCGGCGGCGGACTGCCGCATCGCCGTCGGCGACGCGGTGCTGGCAAACACCGGCGCGGGCATCTGGCTGCCGCCGGAGCGGCGGCGGGTCGGCCTGGTGTTCCAGGACGCGCGACTGTTCCCGCACATGTCGGTCACCGGCAACCTGATGTTCGGCTTCCGGCGCACCGCGGCGCGGCGGATCGGCTTCGACGAGGTGGTGGATCTGCTGGGCATCCGGCCCCTGCTGGCGCGCCGGCCGCACACGCTGTCGGGCGGCGAGCGCCAGCGCGTGGCGATCGGCCGGGCGCTGCTGGCGCAGCCCCGACTGCTGCTGATGGACGAACCGCTGGCCAGCCTGGACGCGGCGCTCAAGGCGGAAATCCTGCCCTATCTCGCGCGCCTCAAGGCGACGCTGGACCTGCCGGTGCTCTACGTGACCCATTCGCTGGACGAGATGTTGCAGCTCGCCGACTCGGTGGTGCTGCTGGAGGCGGGCGCGGTCCGGGCGGCGGGGCCGGTCACCGAGATCGCGGCGCGCGCCGACCTGCCGCTGGCCGCCCGCGAGGACGCCGCCGCGGTGCTGTCCTGCACGGTCGCGGCGCACGAGCCGGCCCGTCAGCTGACCCGGCTGGCCTGGGGGCCGGCCACGTTATGGGTGGCGCAGGCCGATTTGCCCATCGGCAGCGCGGTGCGCCTGCGCATTCCGGCGCGCGAGGTCATCCTGGCGCGCACCGATGTCGGCGCCTTCGCCGGCGCGCTCAGCCTGCACAACGTCCTGCCCGGCACGGTCAAGGGCATCGCCGGCCATCCCGCCCGCCGGGCGGCGCTGGTGGAGGTGGCGGTCGGTGGCGCGAGCCTGCTGTCGCGGGTGACGCCGGACGCGGTGGCGCGGCTCGGCCTGGCCCCCGGCGCCCCGGTCGCCGCCCTGATCAAGTCGATGTCGATCGAGATTCTGGACGGCGCGCCGCTCCGGGCGAGGTGAATCCGGGCGCGGCGAGGCGGCTTACGGCGCCCCGTTCAGCCGTTCAACGTTGAGGGTGACGCAGGGGTGTTCCTTGGTGGCGACGCCAAGCTTGACCAGCCGCGCGCGGATTTCCTCCTGGTTGGAACCGGTCACCTCGACCTTCTGCTGATCCGCCACCGAGACGACGCCATAGCCGGAGTCGTAGGCCCGGTTCCCGGCACCGGATTGGAGGGTGCAAGTGGCTTTCAGCACGGGCCGCTCGACCATGGCCGGGCCGGAGGCGGCGTCGTTGCTGCTGCAGGCGGCCAAGCCAAGGATGAATGAGATGGCCGCCAGGATGGCGAAGCTGCGCATTGTCGGTTCTTCTCTCAACAGGAAATGACACGCCGTCGTGTACTGCCGGACGGCGCGCACGAGGGGGCGCGATTACGCCGGCGTGGTTTGCGCAGGGATCGGGTTGCCCCGGGGACAGAGTATTATCGCGCGAGAAGAAACCGGCTGGTCCAGGCAAAGTATTAGGAGTCCGCCAACCCACCTGCGACCCCGGCCTGCTCACGACGTTTTCATTGCGGTTTCATTGGAACGTCGGTGGTTTTAACAGTTTTTTTACATATGCCTACTGCCGTATTCAAGCAGCCCATTCCAACTCATTGATATCGCGGTAAATTGTTTATTTGGCACGCGTTATGCATGAATACCCCCAACATACCATTTCTGGTCGGGGTTCATGGCACTCCGCTCGCCAACCGGCTGCCTTCTGGTCCGGTTCAAACAGGCGTTTCTCGCGGCGGCCGTGGCCGGCGGCGGCGGCTTCGCGGGGCCGGCGTTCGCCAGCAGTATCTATGTGGACAACGTCCAGTTACCCTACTCGGAGACCGTCAGTATCAGCGGCACCGTCGACGGATCGACCGTCAGCAGCAGCAACACGCTCGCCGGCCAGCTCGTGCTGACCGTCAACAACGGCACCACCGCCAGCAGCAACCAGTATATCTTGCCGGTGTGGTGCGTGGACCTCTTCCACGACATATCGCTGGGAAGCAGTGGCATAATCTACAGCCTGGGCGGGTTGGCGACCGACAACAGCAACAGCCCGAGCGACCTCACCGCGCAGCAGATCAAGGAAATCACGGCGTTGGCCAATTACGGCAACCAACAGATGGCGGCCAACCCATCCAACCTGCTCGCCGCCGAGGTCGCGGCGGCGATCTGGACCGTCGAGTACAACAACGGCAGCGGCAACAGCCTCACTGTCACCGGCAGTAACTTCACGTCAACGAACATCAACAACCTGATCGCCACGGCCGCCAACACGAACGGCATCGCCTACCAGCTGTCGGCCAGCGGCTACCAGGCCTTTGTCGATCCCGTCCCGGAGCCGGCATCCGCCGCCCTGATGGTCGCGGGCCTGTTCGGCATCGGCTTCGCGCGGCGCCGCAAACGCGTCCAATAAATAGCGAATGACGGGATTCTTTACATCGATGGCCCAGCCCATCGATGGCATAGCGAGACGGTGCGCTTTTTGCCCCCTGCCTCCCCGGGGCGGATATCGGTTTTGCCGTTGGCAAAACACCGCAGTCCGTTGATTTTGCTGGCCAGCCCGTCCGATAGAGCCGGGCACCGGGATTTGACCGTGCCCCGGCAAGGCAAACGCGCCACCGGGTTGGACCGGTCCAGGCGAAAAGCTGTATTCTCGGGCTGCCCTCGACGCGGGAGATGATGCCATGGAAGGTCTGGCACGGCGGCAACTCGGTGTGGCCTGCGCGGTTGTGGCTCTCTCCGGGGGTAGTGCCGCGGCACAGCCACGAGCCCCGACCGTGGAACTGCCCCAGGCCGGCAGCGCCCCTGCCCTCGGCCAAGGGTCCTGGCACCTGGCGCAGGGCCGCCACCCGGCCTCGGAGGAGGAGGAGGCGCTGCGTACCGGCATCTCGCTGGGGATGACGCTCATCGACACGGCGGAAGTGTACGGGCAGGGCCGCGCCGAGGAGATGGTCGGCCGCGTCATCGCCGGTCAGCGGGACAAGGTGTTCCTGGTCTCGAAAGTGGCCCCCTCCCACGCCACGGCGAACGGCATCCGTGAGGCCTGCGCGGCGAGCCTAGGCCGCCTCGGCACCGACCATCTGGATCTCTACCTCCTGCATTGGCGTGGCGGGGTGGCGGACCTCGGCGTCGTGGTGGACTCCTTCGACGCCCTGCGGGCAGCGGGACGCATCCGGCGCTGGGGCGTGTCGAACTTCCGCGTGGCTGACATGGAGGACCTGTTCCGCGTCCGCGGCGGCGATGCCTGTGCCGCCAACCAGGTGCGATACAGCCTGACCGATCGGAGCATCGAGCCGGGTCTGCTGCCCTGGTGCGAGCGGCATGGCGTGGCGATCATGGCCTACTCGCCGCTCGGCAGCGGCAACGACATGCTGCGGAGCCCGGCGCTGGCGCGCGTCGCCGAGCGGCGTGAAAGCAACCCCGCCGCGGTCGCCCTGGCCTGGACCATGCGGAGCGGACACGCCATCTCCATCCCGGAATCCGGCTCCGCCGCGCACGTGCGGCAGAACGCCGCCGCCCTGTCGCTGCGCCTGACCGCCGAGGATCTGGCGGATCTGGACCGGGCCTTCCCGGGCTAGGTCACTGGCTCATTTTGGCGCAACCAAATGCGGATCGAGCAGGCCGGCGTCGTTGTTCCTCGGCGCGTTGACGCGGAGGCTGACAGGCCACGCCCGCAGCACGTCTTCGGCCGGCGGATGAAGCAGGGTGGCCGGGTCGCCAGCGGTTTCGCCGAGCCAGGCCGGCCAATCGTCCGGTTCCAGGATTACCGGCATGCGGTTGTGGATCGGCCGCATCAGTTCGTTGGCGTCGGTGGTGATGATGGCGAAGGTCCGGCTGACCTCGCCGGAAGGCCAGCGGAAACCCTCCCACAGCCCGGCAAACGCCATCGGCTGTCCGTCCGT
Organism: uncultured Acetobacteraceae bacterium; assembly: GCA_964459005.1. Classification (GTDB taxonomy): domain Bacteria; phylum Pseudomonadota; class Alphaproteobacteria; order Acetobacterales; family Acetobacteraceae; genus Rhodovastum. The sequence continues at coordinate 9,865 of CAYWOW010000027.1, read as the reverse complement.
CCGGGCCAACGCGTACGGCATCTTCGGGCCGCCGGTCTTGATCCATTCGTAAAAGGCGCCGGCGGGCACGAGGCAGCGGCGTCGCGCGAATGCCTCGCGGAACATGCCGGAACTGGCCACGGTTTCCGCCCGGGCGTTGATCGGACACCGCGCCTTGGCCGGGTCCTTCGTCCAGTTGGGCAGCAAGCCCCACTTCAAAAGGTCAAGCTGCCGCTCGCCGGTCTCCGGATGCCGGCGGATCACCATCGCTTCCTGCGACGGCGCCAGGTTCCAGGTCGCCATGGCGTTCGGCAGCGCGTTCACCGTCCGGAAAAGCCGGGCGATGAACTCGGGCGGCAGGTAGCTGGCGTATCTCCCACACACGCCGGACAGATAGGCCGCCGGATGCGGCAGACCAGTCCTTGGCAGGATTGAATGTGAATCAGCCCGTCGGGCAGGGCGCCATCGGGACGCCACCCCAAATATGGGGTAACCGTTTGAAACTTTTTGGGAAATGGATGTTCGGCCGGGGTCCTGCCCGGCGCCGATCGAGACCCCGCCCAGGAGCAGATTTCCGCTTCAACATCAACGCGGAAGAGCCAGTTTCGATGGCGTCCCGCTTGGCCACCGCTTGACACCCGGCGGCCGCCGCCACGGAGGCATGCGAACACTGATCAGTATGGCCGGCGCCGATAACCTGTATAAAAGGGGCTCCGTCGAATGATGAGGTCACCATGTCTGGATCATCACCGCTTACGATCGCTTATGGCCGAGGCCAGATGCCGGTCTCCCTGCCCGCGGGCGCCTCGGCGCAGGTGATCCGCAAGCCGGGCCTGGCCAAGCTCGCGGACCCCGTGGCCGCCATCCAGGCGGCGTTCGCCTCCCCGGTGAATGCGCCGCCACTGGCCGAGCTGGCGCGGGGGAAGCAGAGCGCCTGCATCCTGATCTGCGACATCACCCGCCCCGTGCCGAACCGCCTGTTCCTGCGGCCGATGATCGAGATTCTGACGGCCGCCGGCATCCCGCTGGCCCGCATCTCCATCGTGGTCGCGACCGGCCTGCACCGGCCCAACGAGGGCAAGGAGCTGGACGAACTGGTCGGCGATCCCTGGGTGATGGCGAACGTCTCGGTCGCCAACCACTTCGCCGACAACGACGCCGATCACGTCGACCTCGGCGTGACGGCGACGCGCGGCACGCCGGTCACCATCGACCGGCGCTTCCTGGAAGCCGATCTGAGGATCGCGACCGGCCTGATCGAGCCGCATTTCATGGCGGGCTGGTCGGGCGGGCGGAAGGTGGTGGCGCCGGGGGTAGCGGGTTGGCGCACCATCCGGACGTTCCATACCGCCCGGTTCATGGAAGATCCGCTGGCCGTGCAGTGCAACTTGGTCGGCAACCCGCTGCACGAGGAGCAGTTGGAAATCGTCCGCCGGATCGGCGACGTCTACGCCGTGAACACGGTGGTGGATGAGGAGCGCGACCTGGTGTTCGTCAACTTCGGCGAGATCATCGCCAGCCACCTGGTGGGCGTGGATTTCATCGCCGACGCGGCGCAGGTGAAAGTGCCGCGACGCTTCAAGACCATCGTCACCTCCTCGGCCGGCTATCCGCTGGACAAGACGTACTACCAGACCGTGAAGGGGATGGTGACGCCGATGGACATTCTGGAGAAGGGCGGCACGCTGATCGTCGCCTCGGAATGTTCGGAAGGCTTCGGCTCCCCGCAATTCCGCGACGCCCAGCGCCGGCTGGTGGAACTGGGACCCGAGCGGTTCCTGGCGACGCTGACGGCGAAGTCGCTCGCCGACATGGACGAGTGGCAGACCGAAATGCAGCTCAAGCCGATGCGGATGGCGCGGGTGCAGCTCTACACCACCGGGCTGGATGCCGAGGAGCGGCGCCTGACCGCGGTGGAGATGGTGCCCTCGCTTGACGCGGCGATCGCGGAAAGCATCGCGCGGCACGGCGATTCCACGATCGCGGTGATCCCGGAGGGACCCTATCTCGTGCCGGTCTACGCCGCGGCTTGACGATGCGCCTGATCCATCTGGACGCCGTCGGCGGGCTCGCCGGCGACATGTTTGTCGCTGCGTTGCTGGATGCCTTGCCGCAGTTGCGCGCGCGGGTTCTGGCGGACGTGCGGGCGGTGCTGCCGGCGGCGGTCGGGACGGTGGATCTGGCGGAGGGGATGAGCGGCGCGGTCCGGGCGCTGCGCTTCAAGGTGAGCCTGGACCATCCGCACGATCATGCCGCCCACGCCCTGGCCGGATACCCCGACATCATGGCGCGCATCGCCGCGGCGGGATTGGCCGACGGCACCGCGCACCATGCCGGGGCGATCCTGACGATCCTCGGCCAGGCCGAGGCGCGGATTCACGATGTTCCGCTGGACCGCGTGCATTTTCATGAAATCGCGGATTGGGATTCGCTCGCCGACGTGGTTGCCGCCGGCAGCATCGTCGCCGCCCTCGGCGAGGCGCTCTGGTCGGTCTCGGAGCTGCCGCGCGGCGGCGGGCTGGTGCGCACGCAGCACGGCATGCTGCCGGTTCCGGCGCCGGCCACCGCCGCCATCCTGACCGGCTACGCCTGGCGCGACGACGGCGTGCCCGGCGAACGCGTGACGCCGACGGGGGCGGCCATCTTGCGCCATGTCGGCGCCGTTCTGCGGGTTCCCGGCGCGCGCCTGCTGGCCGCCAGCGGAACCGGCGCGGGAACGCGCGACCTGCCGGGCCTGCCGAACATCCTGCGGGCGCTGATCTTCGAGGAAAACACGAGAGAAAGCCCGCGCGACCGGGTGGCCGTGGTGTCCTTCGACATCGACGACATGACCGGCGAGGAACTCGCCGACGCGGCCGAGCGCATTCGCCAGTGCCCCGGCGTGCTGGATGTGTCGATGAGCGCGGCGGTCGGCAAGAAGGGCCGGCCGCTGACCTGGTTTCGCGTCATGGCGCACGAGGATGCACTGGACGCGGTTCGGCTCGCCTGCCTGCGCCAGACATCGACCCTCGGCCTGCGCTGGCGGATCGAGGAGCGTGTCGTGCTGGCCCGCGAGGAACGCGACAGCGGCGCCGGCCCGCGCGTCAAAGCGGCGACGCGGCCGGACGGCAACGTCACGGTGAAAGCGGAGAGCGACGACCTGCGCGACGCACGCGACCTGGCCGACCGACGCAAGCGTCAACGCGACGCCGAACAGGGCGCCGGGTCATGAGCGATTTTTCCGCTCTGCGGGCCGGGCTGCGCCAGGCCATCGAACGGCACGCGACGCTGGCGGTCGCGGTGAGCGGCGGGGTGGACAGCATGACGCTGGCGCATTTCGCGCACACCGCGACGGCGAGCCGGACGGTGATGGTGCATGCGGCCTCGCCCGCCGTTCCCGCCCACGCAACCGCGCGGGTGCGCGATCACGCGGCGCGCTTCGGTTGGGATCTGATCGTGACGGACGCTGGCGAATTCGCCGATCCGCGCTATCGCGCCAATCCGGTGGACCGTTGCTATTTCTGCAAATCCAATCTCTACGACCGCATTCGGCAATTGACCGGGGCGCCGATCGCCTCCGGCGCCAATCTGGACGATCTCGACGATTACCGGCCGGGGTTGATCGCGGCCCGGGAGCGCGATGTGGTGCATCCGTTCATCGAGGCCCGCTTTCCCAAATCCGCGGTGCGCGCGCTGGCGCGGTTCATGGCGCTGAAGGACCTGGCCGAGCTGCCGGCGCAACCCTGCCTGTCCAGCCGGATCCAGACGGCGATCGCGGTGCGCGAAACGGACCTCGCCTTTGTCGACGCGGTCGAGCAGGCCGCGGGAGAGTCGCTGCCACCAGCAACGACAATCCGCTGCCGCATCACGCGCGAGGGCGTCGTGCTGGAGCTCGGGCCGACCGACGCGGCGGCGAAGGATGCGCTGGAACGGCGCATCGCCGCCATGTGCCGGGACGCCGCCATGCCTTTCGTCGGCATCAAGGACTATGTCCGGGGCTCGGCTTTCGTGCGGGCGCTGGCGTGACGGAGTTTCGCCTCGATCACGACCGGGCCGCGCGGACGGGCATTCCGGAAGCCGTGTTCTGCGAGCACAAGAGCGCCGCCCAGATCGCGGCGATCGGAAGCGCGGTGACCAAGGCGGGGCAACGGATGTTGTTCACGCGGCTGCGAGAAGAAATGTTCGCCGCCTTGCCGGCCGGGTTGCGCGCAAAACTCGACTACGATCCGGATTCGGGCACGGCGTTTCTCGGCGCGGCGCCGCCGGATCAGGCGCTGATCGCGGGAATCGGCATCGTCGCGGCGGGCACCTCCGACCTGCCGGTCGCCCGAGAGGCCGCGCGAACCCTGGCATTTCATGGCTATGCGGCGCCGCTGACCGCGGATGTGGGGGTGACCGGGCTGTGGCGGCTGACCGGACAGTTGGAGGCGCTGCGCCGGCACCGGATCATCATCGCCGTCGCCGGCATGGAAGGCGCGCTGTTCACCGTGCTGGCGGGACTGGTCGAGGCGCCCGTCATCGCGGTGGCCAGCTCGGTGGGATATGGCGTGGCCAGCGGCGGCCGCGTGGCACTGAACGTGGCGCTGGCGTCGTGCGCGCCCGGCGTGGTGGCGGTGAATATCGACAACGGATTCGGGGCGGCTACGGCCGCAATTAAGATGCTTCGGAGCGCGACTCGGTAAGGAAGCGCGTTCTTTTTTGAAAAAAAGAACCAAAAAACTTTTGTTGCCCGGTTAGGCGGCTGCCGACGAACGCGGCCGCGCACCAAGCGTTCCAAGAAGAATGACCAACACCGGCGTCCACCAGAGTGCGTAATTGTCGTGGTCGGAGGAAGCCGCCAGGATAACGCCGAGGGTGATCACGAAGAAGGCATAAAGTCGTGCCCTCAAGCCCACGCGCGCCACAAAGCACCAGAGGCAGACGCTCACCCACGTCAGGACCGACGCCATCATGGCAACGCGTCCGGCCCAGACTGGCGCGTGGTAACGCCAGGTGGTGGAATCGGGGGGCCGGATCAGGTTGAAGAAGACCACGTTATTGAGGAAACTCCGAGGCGACCAGGCAAGATACGGCAGAACAGGCAACGCGCCGAGAACGATGCCCGCGATGTAGTGCCCCCATTCCTCTTTTTCCGACGGGACGAGCAGCATTGCCGCGAAGAGGGCCGGAACGGGTTTCATCGAGAGGCTGAGCCCAATCAGCACACCCGCGAGGAACGACGAGCGCCCCCACTGCAAAAACGCCACGAGGACGAGAAGAATGGGCGCGGCGTCGGTCGCTCCCTCGGCGAGGGCTTGTACCGAGACGATGGGGGTGCTCAGGAAGAGCAGGATGGGAAAATACCTGGCTTCACCAGCCAACTTACGAGACAGGCAGAAAACGGCGGCCGCTGTCGCGGTGCACAGAACGGCGTTGGTGAGCAAAACGCTTCTGGCGCCTGTCAAAATTATCAATGGTCCATAGAGGATTGGCATGCCCGGCAGGTATTTGTAACCACCATACGCCGCGTCATGAACGATAGTGGCGCCATAATAGTCGAGCCGTACGTCATAGGGATTGAGTCCTGCCCACATCGCTCTCGCCGCCTCGGCGGTAGTCCCCGCGACCAGATCAAGTTTGTAGACCGCCAAGCCGCTCACGATATTGGCCAAAGGAATGAGCAGCGCGCCGAGCAATACGAGTATGGCCGCGTTCCGGAATGCCGGCCGGTCTCGCAGACGCGGCACGCAGGTCAACAGGAAGACAGCCATGATCACGCAACCAACGATCAGACTGTCCAGCGCACGCACGCGGTGGCCGGCGTAGAGGCTTCGCCAGGCGTCACGAAACGGCACGAGGCTGACGGCAAGCATGCAGCCCGGCAGGACGGTCCTTATCCAGCGCACGACAGCAAGGTTCGGCCGCCACGACATGAAAGTGGCCGTCAGGACCAGCAGCAGCATGGCCATCAGAGCCAATGATCTGTAGGCACCGAAGCTCCAGCCGGTAAGCTCGAAAACCATGATCGCAACCAGGTAGAACGATCCGAAATATCTGGCTTCGAGGCTGGTCTTCTCGAGTTCCGTGCTGAGAAAATTCAGGATCCGGCGTGCCCGGTGTGGCTGCCCTCGGGGGCTGCAAGTCAGCGTTCGGTCCGGCATCGGGTCCTCAGGTTCGGTGGAACTGGTCGAAAACGAAGTGCCTTGTTTCGACCGGCATGCCCCATGTTGCCGGCTGAGCCGGCCCGACCGGAAGCGAGCGTAGCCAGTGCCGGGCATAGCCGCAACGAGTTTGGCGCTGATGACAACGATCCTGGCGGCGGAATGCCGCCGCTGCTCCGCCCGGCGCGGTCATCAGCATCGGGCCGGCGAACGGCTGCAAAAATCACATACCACCCATGAGTTCTCCCTCATCTTGCGATGGTAGCGCTACCTCCTACGTTGAGCGGCATAACAGGCGGAAGCGTCCTTTGGATCACCAGACCGGGACACCGGTGCAACCGAAAGGACAAGACCATGAAGACCTTTAGCAAGATGGGCGAAGCCATGCTCCTCGCCGAAGAGGGCCAGCAGCTGATCGCCCGTGCGATCCTCGAAGCCCTGGGCCGCAAGCTCCTCGCCTTCGCGCAGTACGAGCCCCGGTAACCTCCCGGCTCGTCGTTTCGACTGAACTGAACGAGCTTCCTGCCCAGGCCGCAGCCGCGGCCTGGGCTGGGGAGATCGGAAACCTAGCGCCAGAGCGCCCCCGCGCGTTCGTTGCGGGGCTGCGGCTGGAACTTCAGCCCGGACAGGAAATCCAGGTCTGGCTCGATGCCCAGCCCCGGCGCGGTCGGCAGCACGAAATGCCCGGCCTCGAAACGTACCGCCGGCAGGCTCGCGCGGTCCCGTGTCGCGCGCTGCGGTTCCATCTGCTCCAGGATGAAGAAATTCGGAATTGCCGCCGCCAGGTGCATGGCGGCCATGGTGCAGATGGGTCCGCCCGGATTGTGCGGCGCCACCGGCACATACCAGGTGTCGGCCAGCGCGGCGATGCGGCGCACCTCGGTCAGCCCGCCCGCATGCATCAGGTCGGGCTGGATGATGCGGCAGCCGCCCCCCTCGAGCAGCTCGCGGAATTCGTAGCGCGACAACAGCCGCTCGCCGGTCGCGATCGGCGTGCGCAGCTCTCGCTGCAACAACACCATGGCGCGCGCGTTCTCGAACGGAATCGGCTCCTCGAACCAGGCCGGCCGCGACGCCGCCAGGGCGTCGTCCAGCCGGATGGCCAGGCGCGGCGACAGCAGCTCGCTGCATTCGATGAAAATTTCCGCCTCCGGCCCCGCCCCCTCGCGCGCCGCCGCCACGACGTCCGCTGCCCGGCTGATCGCGCCGGCCTCGCTGGCGCGCAGGCCGTCGAAAGTGAGCGGGCTGCACTTGAAGCCGGTGAAGCCGCGCCGGATCGCCTCCTGCGCGGCGGCGAAGGCCTGTTCGGGCGTATCGGTCCCGCCGATCCAGTGGCTGGCATAGACGCGCAGCCGATCCCGGTGCGCCCCGCCCAGCAGCCGGTAGACCGGCACGCCGAGCCGCTTGCCCTCGATGTCCCACAGCGCCACGTCGAGCGCGGCCAGCGCGCTCATGAACACGGCGCCGCCGCGCCACCGCCAGGCATTGTAAAGCCGGTGCCAGTGCCGCTCCGGCCCCGCGGGGTCTTCGCCGATCAGTTGCGGCGCGAATTCCGCAATCGCCGTCTCGACACTTTCGATGGCGCCGTGCAGCGACGCCTCGCCCCAGCCGACGATGCCCGCGTCGGTGCTGATCCTGACCAGCAGCCAGTTGCACCAGTCCACCCAGAACTTGAACGTCTCAACCCGTGTAATCTTCATTTTGCCGCCCCTAAAACCCCTGGCTGGCGCCGCCGTCCACCGGCAGCAACGTTCCTGTCACGAAGCGGGCCGCCGGAGAGCACAGATAAACCGCCGCCCAGCCAATATCGTCGGGCTCGCCGAAACGGCTCATCGGCGTGCGCGACAGAATCTTGGCCGTGCGCTTTTCGTCGCCCGACAGAGCCTTGCGCAGCATCGGTGATTCGATCCAACCGGGCGCGATGGCATTGACACGCACACCGTGCTCGGCGACCTCCGCCGACAATCCCCGCATCATGCCGACATAGGCGGACTTCACCGCCGAATAGGCGACGACCAGGGGTATGCCGATCATCGCGGTCATCGAAGCGATGAAAAGGATGCTGCCATGCCGGGCACCGATCATCCCGGGCAGCACATGCCGGTTCATATTGTGAGAAGCCAGCACGTGGGTGTCGATCAACGCGCCGAATTCCTCGACCGTGGTATCCACGGCCGCTTTCTTCAGATGAATGCCGGCATTGTTGACCAGGATGGAGACCGGCCCCACCCGTTCGGCAATCCGATCGACGAGCGCCCCGACCCTGGCGAATTCGGTGATGTCGGCGACTTCGTACAGGGCCCGTTCGCCGAGTTCGGCACAGGCCGCCCGCAACGGCGCTTCGCGTCGGCCGACGATGACCACGGTCGCGCCGGCGCGAACCATGCACCGCGCCATGCCCAGTCCCAATCCGCTGCCGCCCCCGGTGATGAGGGCGACCTCCCCGTCGAGGCTGAAGGCCTTGCTGGCGGCATCGTCGGTCATTCTCTGCAATCCCGTCCCTGTGTCGGTTCGTCCGGGGGATTATACATGACCCGGCCCGCGCGGCAGCCCCGAGCCGCGCGGCCGGCATGACATGGCGGGATCGTCCGATGCGGGGTGCGATTTACCGCTTGCCCGCCCCTGGGGCGGCTCTTAGTATTCTAGCATACTGAATGACGTTCAAGTTGCTGTATGGAGGAGCGACCAATGAAAAGACGCGCCGTTCTTGCTGGTGGTGCAGGACTTGTGCTGGCAGGACTGGGATCCGCCAGAGCAGCCGCCCCCGATCCGGTCTCCGGGAAACTGTCGATCTGGCTTGGCTACGGCGAGACGGCGCCGGCATACCGGTTGGCGGAACCCGCCTTCAAACAAATGTATCCCAACATCCAGATCGAGTTGCTGTCGTTCGATCTGCATGAATACGAGGCCAAACTGGCGGTCGCGGTGCCCACCGGCAACGGCCCCGATATCCTCACGCTGCACGATTATATCTTCCCGCATTACTACGACAGCGATTCGCTGGACACCGTGCCCGCCGACCTGGTGGCCGACATCAACAATCCGAAGATCGTCGATCCGGTGTTCACCCGGATCCTCACGCGCGAGGGCAAGCCGTGGGGCATGCCCTGGTGGAAGGGAAGCCGCGCGCTGTTCTACAACCTCGATCATTTCAAGGAAGCCGGACTCGCCGGCCCGCCCAAGACGATGAAGGAGATGTGGGAATTCAGCGAAAAGCTGGTGAAGAAGGCCCCGGACGGCACCCTCACCAGGGCGGGCATCACCCTTCGCCTTACCGAAGGCTCCGGCGGGCTGCAGAAATTCAGCGATATGTACTACGAGATGACCGGCGTGCAGATTCTCGAGACCGGCCCCAAGCCCGGCACGGTGCGGGTGACGCTGAAGGACAACCTCGACGCCGCGGCGCAGTTGCTGCTCGATTACGTCGAACACCTGCACGGCCCCAAGAAGGTCGACGACTGGGCGCTGAAGCATGACGCCCAGGGCTTCGCCAACGGCGCGGCCTCGATGCTGATGCGCGAGGACTGGGTGGTCGCCTTCGTCCGCAAGAACGGACCGGACATCCGCTTCGGCACCGCCCCGGTGCCGCGCGGAAAAGCCTGGGGCAATTTCAACTTCATCGAAATCCTGTCGGTGAACAAGGATTCCAAGCTGAAGAAGCCGGCCTGGGACCTGATCCGCCTGCTCCAGGAACAGAAATATCTCGACAACGTCCTGACCGAGAGCGGCTGGGTGCCGCTGCGCATGGATCGCGACTTCTCGGGCTT
>CAYWOW010000026.1:0-32175 GCA_964459005.1 uncultured Acetobacteraceae bacterium | reverse complement strand
CGTGGTCGCGGTAGGAGGTGATGACCTCGTCGCCGTCCTTCAGCGCCATCTGCATGCCAACCACCACGGCCTCCTGGCCGATGTAGAGGTGACAGAAGCCGCCGATCAGGCCCATGCCGTAGAGCTGGCCCGCCCGTTCCTCGAAACGGCGGATCAACTGCATGTCGCGGTAGCCGCGCAACAGCTCGTCCTTCGACAGACCCGTGTTCGCCTTGCCGCGCTTCTTGGCGTCGCCCGCCTTTGCCATCGTCCGATCCCCCGCTGATCCGCCGGTCATGCAGTGACACCTAATCTCGGCCCGGCCGCGGGGCAAGCGCGGCAATGGCGGAAAAGGTTGATTGTGCAATGCAATGAGCATGGCTGACCCAACTTGGGGTCAATCCCAGGCGCCGGGGCAACCGCCGGCTAGTAAAGCCGCTTGCCCGGGCCGTAGGGCACCACGATGTCGGCGGGATCGGAGAGGTTCAGCATGGCGCGGGTGCGCTCCTCCAACGCGTCCGGGTCGAGCTGGTTGGCCCGCAGCCCGGCGACGCGCCGCTCCCAGCCCGCGAGGTCGGATTCCGCCCGCGCCAGGTCGGTCTGCGCCACCTTCAAATCCTCCAGCCGGCTGGCATAGGCGCGCAGGCCGCGATCGCCATGCGTGGCGTTCCAAACGAAATAGGCGACCAGCAGCAGAAAGATGAACGGCGGCACCGCCGACTTCGTGCGGCGCCTGATCTCATGGCCGATCGACACGCCCGCTCCTGCCCAAATTCCTCCGACCCGGCAACATGTACAGTCATCGCCGGCGCGCCGCCAGTCTTTCGTCACGAGCGCGCCGGCGAATTCTACCCCCGGCGCCCTCCGTCCCCGAAACGGGCAGCGGCGGGCAGAGGATCAGCTGCGCAGGATGGCGCGGCCGGCGTAGCGGGCGGAACCGTCGAGCATCTGCTCGATGCGGATCAGCTGGTTGTACTTCGCGGTGCGGTCGCTGCGCGCCGGGCTGCCGATCTTGATCTGGCCGCAATTGGTCGCCACCGCCAGGTCGGCGATGGTGACGTCCTCGGTCTCGCCGGAGCGGTGGCTCATCACCGCGGCGAAGCCGGCGCGATGGGCCATCTCCACCGCCTCCAGCGTTTCCGTCAGCGTGCCGATCTGGTTCACCTTCACCAGGATGGCGTTGGCGATGCCTTCCTCGATGCCACGCGACAGGCGCTCGACATTGGTCGCGAACAGGTCGTCGCCGACCAGCTGGATATGGTCGCCCAGCGTGTCGGTCAGCAGCTTCCAGCCGTCCCAGTCGTCCTCGGCGCAGCCGTCCTCGATGGAGACGATCGGATAGCGGCCGACCAGATCCTCCAGCCAGGCGACCATGCCGAGCGCGTCGAACGAGCGGCCTTCGCTTTCCAGCGTGTACTTGCCGTCCCGGAAGAACTCGCTGGCGGCGCAGTCGATCGCAAAGGTGACATCCTCGCCCGGCCGGTAGCCCGCCCGCTCGCATGCCCGCGAGATGAAGGCCAGCGCCTCGTCGGCGGATGCCAGGTCGGGCGCGAAGCCGCCCTCGTCGCCGACATTGGTGTTGAAGCCGGCATCGTGCAGTTGCTTCTTCAGGGCAGCGGAAATCTCCGCGCCCATGCGCACCGCGTCGGCGATCGTCGGCGCGGAGATGGGCTGGATCATGAACTCCTGGATGTCGATCGGATTGTCGGCGTGCCTGCCGCCGTTGAGGATATTCATCATCGGCACTGGCAGGACGCGCGCGAACACGCCGCCCACATAGCGGAACAGCGGCAGATCGAGCTCCGCCGCCGCCGCTTTCGCCACCGCGAGCGACACCCCGAGGATGGCGTTGGCGCCCAGCCGCGCCTTGTTGGGGGTGCCGTCGAGGTCGATCATGGCGGCGTCGATGGCGAGCTGCTCGCTGGCGTCCATGCCGCCGATCGCCTCCAGGATCTCGCCCTGGGCATTGGCGATGGCCTGCCGCACGCCCTTGCCGCCGAAGCGTTGCAGGTCGTCGTCGCGCAGCTCGACCGCTTCGTGGGTGCCGGTGGAAGCGCCGGAGGGCACCGCGGCGCGGCCGCTGGCGCCGCTCTCCAGCTCGACGTCCACCTCGATGGTGGGATTGCCGCGGCTGTCGAGGATTTCGCGGGCGATGACGTCAATGATGGCACTCATGCGGAGCGCTCCAGACTGTTGCACGCCACCGCTGGGTAGTACCGGGGCGGTCGCGGCCCGGTTCTGCTGCCTTCCGCGCTGTTCGGGAGATCAGCGCACGCCGACCAGTTCGACATCGAATATCAAGGTGGCGTTGGGCGGGATGACGCCGCCGGCGCCACGACCGCCATAGGCAAGATCGGGCGGGATCACCAGCGTGCGCACCCCGCCGACCTTCATGCCGGCGATCCCCTGGTCCCAGCCGAGGATCACCTTGCCGACCCCGAGCTGGAAGGACAGGGGCTCGCCGCGGCTGCGCGAGTTGTCGAACTGGAAGCCCTTGTTGCCGGGGGCGGCGGGGTCGAACAGCCAGCCCGTGTAATGGACGACGACGGTCCGGCGGGCGGCGGCGATCTCGCCGAAGCCGATCCGGCGGTCGATGATCTGCAGGTCTCTGGGGGCGGCGGTCTGGGCGAGCGCCGGCAACCCGACCAGGGCGGGAACGCTGGCGATCGCCAGGCGGCGGGTGAGGGTCATGTCAGTCTCTCTTTGCCAGGATGTCGAATGCGCGCAGCCCCGCCAGCAGGGCCGGCATGTCACGGAGCGCGATCATGTTCGGCCCGTCGGAGGGCGCGTGGTCGGGATCGGGATGGGTTTCGATGAACAGCGCCGCCACCCCGACCGCCAGTGCGGCGCGGGCCAGCACCGGGGCGAATTCCCGCTGCCCGCCCGAGGCGCTGCCCTGACCGCCGGGCTGCTGCACGGAGTGGGTGGCGTCGAACACCACCGGGTAGCCGGTACGGGCCATGATGGGCAGGGCGCGGAAATCGGTCACCAGGGTGTTGTAGCCGAAGCTGGCGCCGCGTTCGGTCAACAGAATGTTTTGATTCCCCGTGGCAGCAATCTTGGCGGCGACGTGGGCCATGTCCCAGGGCGCCAGGAACTGGCCTTTCTTTACGTTCACCGCCCGTCCGGTCTCGCCGGCGGCCACCAGCAGGTCGGTCTGGCGGCACAGGAAGGCGGGGATTTGCAGCACGTCGACGACCTCGGCCGCCGGCGCGCAATGGGCAACGTCGTGCACGTCGGTCAGCACCGGGCAGCCCAGGCGCTCGCGCACCTGGGCCAGGATGGCGAGCCCCGCCGCCATGCCGACGCCGCGCGCGGCGGTGGCGGAAGTGCGGTTGGCCTTGTCGTAACTCGACTTGTAGATCCAGGGGATGCCAAGGCCGCCGCAGATCTCGTCGAGCACGGCCGCGACTTCGAGCGCGTGGGCGAGACTCTCGATCTGGCACGGACCGGCGATCAGCACAAAGGGCAGATCGTTGCCGATATCGATGCCGCCGACCCGCACGATCGCCATGCCCAGGACTCCAGAAGGGGGCTGCGCGTCAACGTCCGCTGGCTCGCCTCTCATGCCGGCAGCCGTCCGGCGCGGTGAACCGAAAACCGACGGTAAAATTACTCCGCAAGATCGGCCCTTTGAACGCACTCCACTTTATCGATTGCCGAAGGCAACGCCAGCCCACAGACGCCATTACCCTCCCACCCCTTGACCACGACGAGGCCGAAGCCCTTGGCGGCCAGCTTGGCGGCCCTGGCATACAGTCGCACGTGCCGAGCGAAGGCGCCTCCGCTCCACCGGGTGGCGTCAATGCGCGTGGTGCGCGTGCCGCCAGTAATAGCCATCTCCCACGCATCGCCAAAAATGCAAGCGTGCGAAGGATCGGTGGTTAACCACAGCCACCCGTCCCAGTTCGCCTCGGTCGGGCCGCGATCCTCGCCGACGCCTCGGTACCACGTAATGGCCTTTGACATCTCAACCCCTCGCGCGAATTCCTCGCGTGGCGATGACCGCACAGGGGCGGCTAGACCAATCGCATCTGCCGTACGGCCGCGGCGATGAAGCCGCGGAACAGCGGGTGCGGCGCGAACGGTTTCGACTTCAGTTCCGGGTGGAACTGCACGCCGATGAACCAGGGATGCCCGGGGTATTCCACGATTTCCGGCAGCACCCCATCGGGCGACATGCCGGAGAAGCACATCCCCGCGGCTTCCAGCCGTTCCTTGTAACGGATATTCACCTCGTAGCGATGGCGGTGCCGTTCGCCGATCTCATGCGCCCCGTCGTAGGTCGCGCTGACCAGGGAGCCGGGCGCCAACATGGCGGGGAAGGCGCCCAGTCGCATCGTCCCGCCGAGGTCGCCGCCTTCGCTGCGGCGTTCGATTTCGTTGCCGTGGGCCCATTCCGTCAGCAGTCCGACCACCGCGTCCTCGCAGGGGCCGAACTCCGAGGAAGACGCGTGCGGGAGGTCGGCGAGATGGCGGGCGCATTCGATCACCGCCATCTGCATGCCGAAGCAGATGCCGAGGAAGGGCACGGCGCGTTCACGGGCGAAGCGCACCGCCTCGATCTTGCCTTCGGTGCCGCGCTCGCCGAAGCCGCCGGGCACCAGGATGCCGTGCACGCCTTCCAGCCGCGCCACCGTGCCCGGTTTCTCGAAGATCTCGCTGTCCACCCAGTCGAGCTTCACCCGCACCCGGTTGGCGATGCCGCCGTGGGCGAGCGCCTCGGCGAGCGATTTGTAGCTGTCGAGCAGGTGGGTGTACTTGCCGACCACCGCGATCTTGACCTCGCCTTCCGGCGCGCGAACGGTCTCGACGATGCGCCGCCAGACCGCGAGGTCGGGCTCGACATCGAAGGGCAGGCCGAAGTGGCGCAGCACTTCGCGGTCGATCCCCTCGGCGTGGTAGCTGATCGGCACCTGGTAGATGGTGTCGACGTCCAGCGCGGCGATTACCGCCTCAGGGCGGACGTTGCAGAACAGGGCGATCTTGCGGCGTTCGTTGGGCGGGATCGGCCGGTCGCAGCGGCAGATCAGCATGTCGGCCTGGATGCCGACGTTCAGCAGTTCCTTGACCGAGTGCTGGGTGGGCTTGGTCTTGAGCTCGCCGGCACTGGGAATCCAGGGCACCAGGGTCAGGTGCACGAACATCACCTGCTCGGGGCCGAGGTCGTTGCCAAGCTGGCGGATGGCTTCCAGGAACGGCAGGCTTTCGATGTCGCCGACGGTGCCGCCGATCTCGACCAGGACGAAATCGGCTGCCCGCCCGTCCAGATCGGCGAGGTCGCGGCTGATCGCATCCTTGATGGCGTCGGTGATGTGCGGGATCACCTGGACGGTGGCGCCGAGGTAGTCGCCACGGCGCTCGCGGGCGATCACGTCGGAGTAGATGCGTCCGGTGGTTGCGTTGTCGGAGCGGCTGCCGTGCACGCCGGTGAAGCGCTCGTAGTGGCCGAGGTCGAGGTCGGTCTCGGCCCCGTCGTCGGTGACGAACACCTCGCCGTGCTGTAGCGGGCTCATGGTGCCCGGATCGACGTTGAGGTAGGGGTCGAGCTTGCGCAGCCGCACCGAATAGCCACGGGCCTGCAGCAGCGCGCCAAGGGCGGCCGATGCGATGCCTTTGCCGAGCGATGAGACCACGCCGCCGGTAATGAAAACAAACCGCGTCATGGGAGGCCAGTGTAGCGGCAGGACCGAGTCGGCGGAAACGGTGTTCGGCGGTCGGGCGCAAATGGGAGGCGTGCGCCCGGCGCACGCCTTGCCGGCTCGGTGAGAGTCAGTGGGTTGGAACCGTGGGGCCGCCGGGCGCCGGAGCGGGCGCGACGGGGGCGGCCGGGGTCGGCGCGGTGGTGGCGGGACCGGAACTGCCGGGGACGATGCCACCGGGAGCCGCCGGCACGACCGGTGCGGTTCTGCCGGCGGGCGGGTTCAGGTCGAGGACGGAGCGCTGCACGGCGGTGCCCTTGTTCAGCATCGCCAGTGCCAGCGAGAGGCCGAAGAAGGCCGCCGCCAGCACGGCGGTGGTGCGGGTGAGCAGGTTGGCGGTGCCCCGGCCGCTCATGAAGGCGCCCATGCCCTGCGAGCTGCCGATGCCCAGCCCACCGCCCTCGCTGCGCTGGATCAGCACGACCCCGATCAGGGCGAGCGTCACGAACAGGTGGGTAATGAGCAGCACGGCGATCATGAACATTCCTCGCCGGGGGTCATCCCCGGAAGAGCCGGCCTTCTAGCCGTGCAGGCCAGGAAAAGAAAGTGGAGGCTGCTCACCCGGCGGCCGCGGCGCGGGCGATGGCGAGAAAATCGGCGCCAACCAGGCTGGCGCCGCCCACCAGGGCGCCGCCAACCTCCGGCAGCGCCAGCAGCAGGCCCGCGTTGGACGGCTTCACCGAGCCACCATAGAGGATGCGTACGCCCCGTCCCGCCGCGCCCAGTTGGCGCAGCAGGGTGGCCCGGATGAAACCGTGCATGGCGGCGACATCCGCCTCGGTCGGCGTGCGGCCGGTGCCGATCGCCCACACCGGCTCGTAGGCCACCACGCCGGCGAAGTCCCGGGGCAGCGAGCCGGCAAGCTGCCCGCCCACCACGGCTTCCTGCCGTCCGGCCAGGCGCTCGGCCTCGGTCTCGCCGACGCAGACGATGGGCGCGAGCCCGGCCGCGACGGCGGCGGCGACCTTGGCGGCGACCTCGGCATCGGTCTCGGCATGGTCGTGGCGGCGCTCGGAATGGCCGAGGATCACCCAGCTGGCGCCGGCATCACGCAGCATGGCGGCGGCGATGTCGCCGGTATGGGCGCCGCCGGCGGCGAAGTGGCAGTTCTGCCCGCCGACCGCGACCGACGTGCCGGCGAGCGCGCCGGCCACCGGGCGGATGACGGTGGCGGGCGGGCAGACCAGCAGATCGCAGGGCAGCCCCCCGGCGCCAGCGGCGACGTGCTTGCTCAACGCCATCGCTTCGGCCAGTAAGCCGTTCATTTTCCAGTTTCCGGCGATGAGCTGGCGCATTTTTGTCCTGATCCGCGGTGGGAGTGTGTGGTCCTACCGTAGGGAGGCTGGCAAACCAAGGGGCGCCGACCTATGGTGCGGCGCTTTTTCGTGGGATCCCCTATGCTTGCATTGCTCCGCGGCGGCCTCAACACGTGGCCCGCGCGCCTGTTTTTCGCCTTTCTCGTGGCTCTGTTCGTCGCCTGGGGTGTCGGCAGCGACATCCTGCGCCTGATCACCGGCGGCTTTTCCGATACCTCGGTGGCCACCGTCGCCAACCACCGGATCGAAATGCCGGAGCTGCAGGACGCCTATCGCCGTCAGCTCACCCAGGCCATGCGCACCTTCGGCGGCAACGCCGAACCGACGCCCGAGATCAAACGCGCCGTCGCCGAACAGGCGCTGAGCCGGTTGATTACCGGGTCCGCGCTGACCCAGGCCGCGGAAGCGATGGGGCTCACCGTGCCGGACGAGGTGGTGCGCCTGGCGACCTTCGCGATACCCGCCTTCCGCGGCCCCAGCGGCCAGTTCGACCGTGCCGTGTTCGAGCGGACGCTGTCCAACAACAACCTGACCGAGACCCGCTTCCTGGCGCTGCTGCGGGTGGACATCCTGAACCGCCAGATCCTGGAGACGATCCACGCCGGCGCCGTCGCCCCCGACGTGCTGACCCGCGAGGTCTATGCCTTCCAGCAGGAGAAGCGGGTCGCCGACGCGGTCTATCTGCCCTTCGCCGCCGCGCCGGCGCCGCCCGCGCCCACCGAGGCGCAGCTCACCCGCTGGTACGAGACCCACACGGACCTCTACGAGACTCCCGAGATGCGCCGCATCAAGGCGGTGCTGCTGTCGCCCGCGTCGGTGGCCGGCGACATCCAGGTGACCGACGAGGACCTGCGCGGCGCGTACGAACAGGCCAAGGCCGGCTACGACCTGCCGGAGAAGCGCAGCGCCGAGGTGGTGCTGCTGTCCGACGAGGCGAAAGCCAGGGCGCTGGCGGCGCAGTGGCAGAGCGGAGCCGACTGGGCCGCCATCCAGGCCGCCGCCACCAGCGCGGGCGGCACGCCGGTCGATCTGGCCGATTCCACCCGCGAACAGATTCCCTCGCCCGAACTGGCCGAGGCGGTGTTCGCCGCGCCGCCGGACGCCGTCGCCCCGCCGCTGCAAACCGCGCTCGGCTGGTATGTGCTGAAGGTGACCAACGTCACCGCCGGCACGACCAAGACGTTCGAGGCGGCGCGGGACGAGCTGCGCGCCCGGGTGATCGCGGACAAGGCGTCGGACCTGATCTACGACCATGCCAACAAGATCGAAGACCTGCTGTCCGGCGGGGTCACGCTGGACAACCTGCCGGGCGACCTCGGGCTGGTCGCCGTCACCGGCACGCTGGACGCGCAGGGCATCACGACGGCGGGCCAGCCGGCGCCCATCCCGGGCAGCGACGAACTGCGCACCGCGGTGATCCAGGCGGCTTTCCAGATGAAGCCGGGCGACCCGCCGCGGCTGACCCAGGCCGACCCCAAGGGCGGCAGCCCCGACTATTTCGCGGTCACGGTGGAAGACATCATCCCGCCCGCGCCGAAACCCTTCGCCGAGGTGGCGGACCGCGTGCGCGCCGACTGGACGCACGACGCCATCCGCCACACCCAGGAAGAGGCAGCGGCGCGGATCCTCACCGTGGTGAAGAGCGGCGCGACCCTGGCGGGTGCCGCCGCGGGACTGCCGGTGCAGCGCCTGGCGCCGGCCGGCCGCGCCACCCCCACCGCGGGCGTGCCGTTTCAGCTGGTCACCCCGCTGTTCAGCCTGAAGCCCGGCGAGCCCACCATGGTGGAAACCGCCGACGGCTTCCTGGTCGCAGCCCTGGTCGAGGTGCAGACGCCCGACCCGGCCAGCGATCCGATCGGCTACGGCCGGGTCCGTGACGCCCTGACCCAGGCGATCGGCGACGACATGGAAAACGTGTTCACCAGCACCGTCCGCGAGCATGCCCATCCACGGATAAACCGACCCGTGCTCAATTCGCTGACCCAGTCCGACTGACGCCGCGCCGCCAGCAAGGGAACCCGTTTCATGGATGCCGTCCCCACCCCCGGCTTCGCCGAGTTCCGGCAGGACTACGAGCAGGGGCGCGGGCATCTGCTGTGGCGGCGGGCGGTGGCGGACCTCGACACGCCGGTGGCGGCCTTCCTCAAGCTGGCGCACGGCAAGCCCAACACGTTCCTGCTGGAAAGCGTGGAGGGCGGCGCCAGCCGTGGCCGCTATTCCATCATCGGCCTGCAACCCGACCTGGTATGGCGCTGCCGCGACGGCCGGGCGGAGCTGAACCGGGACGCCCTGTCGGCGCCCTATGCCTTCGCCGCGGACGCGCGGCCGGCGCTGGACAGCCTGCGCGCGGTGGTGGCCGAAAGCCGCATGACGCTGCCGGAAGGGATGCCGCCGATGTGCGGCGGGCTGATCGGCTACCTCGGCTACGACATGGTGCGCCAGATCGAGCGCCTGCCCGAAAAGAACCAGGCCAGCATCGACGTGCCGGAGGCGCTGCTGGCGCGGCCGACCCTGTACGCCGTGTTCGACAACGTCACCGACCTGCTGACGGTCGCCGCCCCGGTGTACCCACGCGACGGGCGGTCGGCCGAGGCGGCGTGGACCGCCGCGCAGGCCGCGCTGGACGCGGCCGAGGCGGCGCTGGCCCGGCCGCTGCCACTGGCCGCCCCGCCGGTGAGCCTGCCGCCGCTGCCGTCGCCGCAGTCGAACTTCACCCGCGAGGGCTTCATCGCGGCGGTGGAACGGGCCAAGGAATACATCCTCGCCGGCGACGCGTTTCAGATCGTGCCGAGCCAGCGGTTTTCGGTGCCGTTCGCGCTGCCGCCGTTTTCCCTGTACCGGGCGCTGCGGCGGATCAGCCCGGCGCCCTTCCTGTTCTTTCTCGATTTCGGCGGCTTCGCCGTGGTGGGGTCCAGCCCGGAGATCCTCGTTCGTCTGCGCGACGGCACGGTGACGATCCGCCCGCTCGCGGGTACCCGCCGCCGCGGCGCGACCCACGCGGAAGACCAGATCCTGGCCGCCGAACTGCTGGCCGACCCGAAGGAACGCGCCGAGCACCTGATGCTGCTCGACCTCGGCCGCAACGACGTCGGTCGGGTGGCGGAACTTGGCTCGGTGCGGGTGACCGAGAGCTTCGCCATCGAGCGGTTCAGCCATGTCATGCACATCGCCTCGGATGTGCAGGGGACGTTGCGCGAGGGGCTGGACGCCATCGACGCGCTGGCCGCCGGGTTCCCGGCGGGCACGCTGACCGGGGCGCCCAAGGTGCGCGCGATGGAGATCATCGAGGAGCTGGAGCCCACCCGACGCGGCATCTACGCCGGCTGCATCGGCTACTTCGCCGCCAACGGCACGATGGACACCTGCATCGGGCTGCGCACGGCGGTGGTGAAGGACGGCACCATGTATGTGCAGGCCGGCGCCGGCATCGTCGCCGATTCCGACCCGCAGGCCGAATACGAGGAAACCCGGCAGAAGGCGCAGGCGCTGATGCGCGCCGCCGAGGAAGCGGTGCGCTTCGCGGCGGGCAAGGGAGGGTAGGGGGCGGCGCCTCAACCCGTTTGACCGTCGGACCATCGCCGTGCAGGATACCGCCATGATCCTGTTGATCGACAACTACGACAGTTTCACCTTCAATCTCGTCCACTTCCTCGGCGATCTGGGCGCGCGCTGCGAGGTGCGCCGCAACGACCGGCTGAGCGTGGCCGAGGCGCTGGCGCTGGCGCCGGAGGCGATCGTGCTGTCGCCGGGGCCGTGCACGCCGAACGAGGCCGGCATCTGCCTCGACCTGATCGCCGCCGCCGCCGGGCGGATCGCCATCCTGGGCGTGTGCCTCGGCCACCAGGCGATCGGCCAGGCCTTCGGCGGTGAGGTGGTGCGCGCGCCGGCGCCGATGCACGGCAAGGTGACGCCGGTGCTGCACGACGGCACCGACATCTTCTCCGCCGTGCCGAGCCCGTTCCAGGCCACCCGCTACCACAGCCTGGTGGTCCGCCGCGACACGCTGCCCCCTTTGCTGGCGGAGACCGCGCGCACCGCCGACGGGATCATCATGGGCCTGCGCCACCGCACCCTGCCGGTGTTCGGGGTGCAGTTCCACCCGGAGAGCATCGCCAGCGAGCACGGCCACCGCATCCTCGGCAATTTCCTGGCGATCGCCCGCGGCAGCAACGCGCCCGCTTCCGTCCGCGCCGCCTGACGCCCGCCGGAGCCCGATTTGTCCGTCAACCTGAAAACCGTCCTCGCCAGCCTTGCCACGGGCGAAACCCTGACCGTCGCGGAATCCGAGGCGGCCTTTGGCGTGATCATGTCCGGCGAGGCGACGCCGGCGCAGATTGCGGGTCTGCTCATGGCCATGCGGGTGCGCGGCGAAACGGTGGCGGAGATCACCGGCGCGGTGCGCGCCATGCGGTCCCGGATGACCCGGGTGGAGGCGCCGGCGGGCGCGATCGACGTCTGCGGCACCGGCGGGGACAACGCCGGCACGCTGAACGTCTCCACCGCCGTCACCTTCGTGCTGGCCGGGCTGGAAGTGCCGGTGGCCAAGCACGGCAATCGGGCGCTGTCCTCGCGCACCGGCGGGGCCGACGTGCTGACCGCGCTCGGGGTGAACGTCGACGTGGCGCTCGACCGGCTGCCCGGCATCCTGCGCGCCGCCCATTGCGCCTTTCTGTTCGCCCCGCGCCACCACGCGGCGCTGCGCCATGCCGCCGGCCCGCGAGTCGAGCTGGGCACCCGCACCATCTTCAACCTGCTGGGACCGCTGGCCAATCCGGCCGAGGTGCGGCGCCAGCTTACCGGTGTGTTCGACCCGGCCTGGGCGCGCCCGATGGTCGAAACCCTGGCCTCGCTGGGCACCGAGTGCTGCTGGCTGGTGCACGGCCAGGGCCTGGACGAACTGACCGTGGCCGGCGAGAGCCAGGTGGTGGAACTGCGCGAGGGTGTCATCCGCGAGTTCACCGTGAGCCCGGAACAGGCCGGCCTGCCTCGCGCGCCGGTTGGCGCCATCCGCGGCGGCGACGCCGCGGTGAATGCCGCGGCCCTGCTCGCCCTGCTGCAGGGCGCGGCCGGACCCTATCGCGACACGGTGCTGCTGAACGCCGCCGCCGGCCTCATCGTCGCGGGCCGGGTCGGCGATTTGCCCGCGGGCGTGGCGCTCGCCGCCGCCTCGCTCGACCGCGGCGCGGCGCTGGCCGCGCTGGAGACGCTACGACGGGAGACCGCATGACCGGGCCTGCAACCATGATCGAAAGCGACGCGCTGCGGCGGATCTGCGCCGAGACCCGCGCCGATGTGGCGCGGCGCAAGGCGCTGACCGGACTGGAGGCGATGCGCGCCCGCGCCCACGCCAGTGTCCATACCGATCCGCCGCGCGGCTTCGGCGCCGCGCTGATGCAGGCGGTGGCGGAGGGGCGGCTCGGATTGATCGCCGAGATCAAGAAGGCGTCGCCCTCGGGCGGGCTGATCCGCGCCGACTTCGATCCCGCCGCGCTGGCCCGGGCGTACCAGGAGGGCGGCGCCACCTGTCTGTCGGTGCTGACCGACGCGCCGTTCTTCCAGGGCCACCCCGACCACCTCAAGGCCGCCCGCGAGGCCGTCGGGCTGCCCGTGCTGCGCAAGGATTTCGTCCTCGATCCCTGGCAGGTCTACGAAAGCCGGGCGCTGGGCGCGGACTGCGTCCTGATCATCCTGGCGGCCCTGACCGACGAGCAGGCCGTGGAGCTGGAGGCGCTGGCGCGGTCGCTCGACATGGATGTGCTGGCCGAGGTGCACGACCGCCGCGAACTCGATCGCGCGCTCGGGTTGCAGACCAAGCTGATCGGCATCAACAACCGCAATCTCAAGACCTTGCGGACCGATGTGTCGGTCACCGAGACGCTCGCGCTGCAAGTGCCGCCGGACCGTTTCCTGGTCGCCGAGAGCGGCCTGCGCTGCCACGACGACTTGCGCCGGCTGGTCGGGCTCGGCGTCGGCGCTTTCCTGGTCGGCGAGGCCCTGATGCGCGAGCATGACGTGACCGCGGCCACCCGGACGCTGCTCGGGATCGCGCCGTGACCGCCGCCTTCACCCATTTCGACGCCGCCGGCCAGGCCGTCATGGTGGATGTGGGCGGCAAACCGGAAACCCGGCGCGCCGCCACCGCGCGGGTGCGCGTGGTGATGCGGCCGGAGACGCTGGCGATGATCCGCGCCGGCGGCGCCGCCAAGGGCGATGTGCTCGGAGTGGCCCGGCTGGCCGGCATCATGGGCGCCAAGCGCACCGCCGAGCTGATCCCGCTGTGCCACCCGCTGCCGCTGACGTCGGTGCGGGTGGAGCTCGCCCCCGAGGGCGACGACGCGGTGGCGATCGAGGCGACGGTCGAGACCACCGGGCGGACCGGGGTGGAGATGGAGGCGCTGACCGCCGCCTCGGTGGCGGCTCTGACGGTCTACGACATGTGCAAGGCGGTGGATCGCGGCATGCGCATCGAGGCGCTGCGGGTGGTGGCCAAGTCGGGCGGCAAGTCCGGCACGTTCCGGCAGGACTAGCGGCATGATCAGCCTCGAGGAGGCGCGCGCCCGCATTCTGGCTCCGCTCGGCCCCACCGCCGCCGAGGTGGTCGGGCTGGCCGAAGCCTGGCGGCGGGTGACGGCGGCGCCGGTGGCGGCCCGCCTGACCCAGCCGCCGCGCGATGTTTCGGCGATGGATGGTTATGCCCTGGACGCATCCGACGGATCGCCGGGTGCGACGCTCACCGTGGTCGGCAGTGCCCCGGCGGGACATCCCTGGGAGGGCACGCTGCGCCCGGGCGAGGCGTTGTCCATCTTCACCGGCAGCATCATGCCGGCGGGCGCGGACGCCGTGCTGCTGGTGGAGGACGCGGAGCGCGACGGCGCCCGCGTGACGGTGAAGGAAGCGGTCACGCCGGGTCGCTGGATTCGCCGCGCCGGGCAGGATTTCACCTCCGGCGATGTCTTGGTTCCGGTTGGCAAGTTGCTGAATTCAAGAGATATTGGCCTGATCGCGGCGGGAGATCACCCGTGGGTCCTGGTGCACCGGCGACCCCGCGTGGCGATTCTCGCGACGGGCGACGAGATCGCCCTACCCGGCGATCCCATCCCACCCGGCGGCATCGTCAGTTCCAATTCGCACGCCCTGGCGGCCCTGGTGCGGGCCTGCGGCGGCGAACCGGTGGTGCTGCCGGTAGCGCTGGACGACCGCGCCGCGCTGGCGGCGGCGGCCGATGCCGCGCGCGGCATGGACATGTTGGTGACCACCGGCGGGGCCAGCGTGGGCGAGCACGACCTGGTGCAATCGGCGCTCGGCGAGCGCGGGCTGGAGGTGGATTTCTGGACCGTCGCCATGCGCCCGGGCAAGCCGGTGATCCACGGCCGGCTGGGCGATGTGCCGATGATCGGGCTGCCCGGCAACCCGGTATCCTCGCTGGTCTGCGGCATCGTGTTCCTGCTGCCGGCGATCGGGCGCCTGTCCGGCCTGCCCGGCGAGCCGGCGCCGGTGGTGCAGGCCGCGCTGGGCGCCCCGCTGGCCGCCAACGACGCCCGCGCCGACCACCTGCGCGCCACCCTCGCGTTGGGTGAGGACGGGACGCTGGCGGTCACCGCCTTCCCGCGCCAGGATTCGGCCATGCTGCGCCTGCTGACCCGGGCCGACGCGCTCATCCTGCGCCCGCCTCATGCTCTGGCGCTGCCGGCGGGGGCGATGGTGCCGGTCATCCGGCTGGATACGCTGGGCCTGTAGCGTCGCCGCCCGGCGCCGAGACAAGCGCTTGACGCGATCACGGGAACTTATATAGAACATCCGGTCAGTTGCCGGTTTGTTCCATCTTGCCCACGATGGTGACGGCGTTCCTGGGGAGTCGACCCGCATGCTGACGCGCAAGCAACACGAGCTGCTCATCTTCATCGAGCGACATCTGACAACCACCGGTTTCTCGCCCAGTTTCGAGGAGATGAAGGAAGCGCTTCAGCTGAAGTCGAAGTCGGGCATCCACCGGCTGATTTCGGCGCTGGAGGAACGCGGCTTTCTGCGCCGCCGCCACCACCGGGCACGGGCGTTGGAGGTGGTGCGCCTGCCCGACGCGATGACGCCGCAAGGCGCGATGGTGGCGGGGACGGAGGAAGAGGTCCCCGGCTTCGCCCCCAACGTCATCCACGGCAACTTCACCGGCCGGTTGGCCGGAGTGCGGGCGGCGAACGAGGCGGGGGCGGTGCAATTGCCGCTGTATGGCCGCATCGCCGCCGGCTTGCCGATCGAGGCCCTGCGCGACAACGGCACGCATATCGAGGTGCCGATGGCAATCCTGGGCAGCGGTGAGCATTTCGCGCTGGAGGTTGCCGGCGAATCGATGATCGAGGCCGGGATCCTGGACGGCGACACCGTCATCATCCGCAAGGGCGAGACGGCCGAGACCGGCCAGATCGTGGTGGCGCTGATCGACGACACCGAGGTGACGCTGAAGCGGCTGCGCCGGCGCGGCGGCAACTCGATCGCGCTGGAGCCGGCCAACAAGACGTTCGAAACCCGCATCTTCCCGGCCGACCGGGTGAAGGTGCAGGGCAGGCTGGTGGCGCTGTTCCGGCAATACTGAACGTTTCTGACCCGCCCATCAGCGCGGCGGCTTCACTTCCTTCCCTCGCTGCCCCGGTGCGGTTAAACCGGGGGGGTCATGACGTTTCTGGCCCTGTTTCATCATCTGTCCTTCGCCGTCGTTATCGCCCTGGTCTCCGCGCTGGTGGTGCGGGCCATGGTCAATGTGCGGGTGATGGACCTGCCGAACGACCGTTCCGCGCATGCCGTGCCGACGCCGCGTGGCGGGGGCGTGGGCATCGTGGTGAGTTTCCTGCTCGGGGTTTCGATTTTGTATGGTTTCGCCTCGTTCGCCCGGCTTGCCGACCCGTATTTCCGGGGCGTCATCCTGGCCTCGATCGCCATCGCGGTGGTCGGTTTCGTGGACGATCTGCGGGACTGGCCGTTTGTCGTGAAGCTGGCGGCGCAGGTGGTGGCCGCGCTGGCGGCGGTCGGCAGCGGCCTGTTTGTCGAGGTGTTCCGGGTGCCCTTCATCGGCGCGGTGGACCTGGGCTGGCTGGGCGGCGCGGCGGTGACCGTGGCGTGGATTCTGTTCGCCACCAACGCGATGAATTTCATCGACGGGCTGAACGGCCTGGCCGCCGGCACCGCGCTGGTGGCCTGTGCCTTCCTGGCCGTCATCGCCGAGGCGGAACGCGGCTGGTTCGTTTATTTCGCCGCCCTGCTGCTGGCCGCCGGCATCGCCGGCTTCCTGCCGTTCAATTTTCCGCGCGCGCGCATCTTCATGGGCGATGTCGGCAGTCAGTTCTGCGGTTTTGTCCTCGCCGTGCTGGGGGTGGCGGCGAGTCGGTTCGGGGCGGTGGAGATGTCGTTTCTCCTGGTTCCGATGCTATTGTCCGGCGTGCTGTATGACGTGGCCTTCACTCTCGTGCGCCGCGCGCTTGCCGGTGAGCGGCTGACTCAGGCGCATCATGGCCACCTGTATCAGGTGGCCCAGCGCGCCGGCATGGATGCGCGTCTGGTGGCGGCGATGCATTGGGGGTTCGCGGCCCTGGGCGGGCTGGCGTGCCTGGCGTTCGTGGCCGCGCCGAGCCCGCTCAAGCCGTTCCTGCCCTTCGCCTTGTTGTTGCCGCAACTGGCCTGGACGCTCGCCGTGGCGGTACGCGCCCGCCGGGCCACCATCGGACGATGGTGAGCCCAGTTCATCCACTACGAACGGAGACCGCGATGCCGCCCCTGCGCGCCGCGCTTGTTCTTGCCGTGCTGTTCCCCGCCGCCGCGCTGGCGCAGTCCACGGGCAACCCGTCCTTCACCCTGGAGAACCACGCCGGCGTCGCCATCCGGCAGTTCTTCGCCACCCCGGGCGGGCGGGCCAACTGGGGGCGCGACCGGCTCGACGGCAGGGGGCTGCCGGCGGGGGGCAGGGAGGCCTTTCGCCTGCCGGCCGACGGCAACTGCATCTATGACCTGCGCGTCATGTTCGCCGACGGCCGGACCGAGGACCGGCGCGGGCTGAACACCTGTCAGGTCAAGGACGT
This sequence comes from uncultured Acetobacteraceae bacterium, assembly GCA_964459005.1. Classification (GTDB taxonomy): domain Bacteria; phylum Pseudomonadota; class Alphaproteobacteria; order Acetobacterales; family Acetobacteraceae; genus Rhodovastum. The sequence goes on along the minus strand of CAYWOW010000026.1, from coordinate 15,114 downwards.
CGCCGTGGGCGAGCCCGCCACGGCAGCGAAAACCTTTGGCCTGCTCAACCACGGCACGGCGGCGGTCACGGAAATCGCCGCCCGTCCGCAGGGCGCGGACAAGTGGCTCACCGATCACCTGCCGGCCGGTCCCATTGCGCCCGGCAGCGAACGCAGGCTGGCGCTGCCGCCGGGAGGTCAATGCGTGTTCGACCTGCGGGTAACCTTCGCCAACGGCAAGACGTACACAACGCACGCCGCCGATCTTTGCAAATCACCCGAACAGGCCGTGCAGTAAGCCGGGCGCCTCAGCCGTTGGCAACCTTGCGCGGTGCGGCACCGGACTCGCCGCCCTTCTTCGCGGTGTTGGCCGCTTCGGTCATGATGCCACGCAGATCGCGCAGGAAGGCCGTGCCCTTGAGCGTCCGCTGCACCAGCACGCTGCGCCGGTCCATCGGGTCCACCTTGCGCCGGGCCAGGTCGAGTTCGCCCAACCGGTCAAGGGCCCGCGTGATCGCGGGCTTGGAGACGTTCAGATCCGCCGCCAGGCCACGCACGGTGTGCGCCCCGTCCTGCAGATAGCAGGTCAGGAACACGCCGAGCTGGCGCGCCGACAGGTCCGGTCCATCGCGCCGCACCAGCGCCACGATGGTGTCCCGCAGGATGCCGACCAACTGTTCGGCCGAAGGTGTCGTTGCCATTGATGTTACCCTTTCACGTTCCCCGGCGGACTGTGCCGCCTTGTTGTTGGCCACACTGCCGATCCGAATTTTCACACCCGCCGATTCGCCCGTGCGGCCCGCGACGGTCGGCAAGCTTGAATTCACGTTACGCCCATCAATCGTAAAATGGTAATCCCGATCACGTTACCGCGGTGTTTCGGTCGTCTCTCATTACAGCCATTTTACTTTCTATCGCCGAGCTTACTGCACGGATCGCACAGGCTTCCCCTCCTTCCGGCCGTCCCGGGCGGGAAGTGTCGTTCCATGCGTACATGTCGAGATGTACCCACGGGGTGCCCGGTGCAAGGAATCGACGCATAAATAATGCAGCAACGACCGCGCCGGCGAAAGATTTCGTGGAAACGTTGTTGAGATCGGCCACCGGGCTGTCGAGCCAGCTATCGTAACCATCCCATAACGGCAGCCGCCACATCGGGTCGTGCAGCCGCCGCCCGGCCGCGAGTAGTTGCTCGGCCCAGTCGTCATCGTTGGCGAACAACGCGGGCAGGTCCGGCCCCACCGCCACTCGCGCCGCGCCGGTCAGGGTTGCACAATCGATCAACAAACCGGGATGCTCGTCGGAGGCCGCGGCCAGCAGGTCGCACAGCACCAGCCTGCCCTCGGCGTCGGTGTTGCCGACCTCCACGGTCAGGCCACGGCGCGTCCGCACGACGTCGAGCGGGCGCATCGCATGGCCGGAGATGCTGTTCTCGACACAACCTATGCGCACCGCCAGGCGGATCGGCAGGTCCGCCTCCATGATAATGCGGGCGATGCCCAGCACGCTGGCGCCGCCGCCCATGTCTTTCTTCATCCGCAACATCAGCGCGGAGGGCTTGAGGTCGTAGCCGCCCGAATCGAAGCAGACGCCCTTGCCGCACAGCGACACCAGCGCCGCCGTTTCGGCCGCCGCGCTGCCGCGCCAGATGAAGCCGGCCACCACGGGCGCCCGCGCGCTGCCGCGCCCCACCGCCGCAACGGTGGGATAGGCCGCCGCGAGCGCCTCACCGGCGATGTGGATCGGCACGGCGCCGTGACGTTCGCCAAGCGCCACCACCGCGTCGGCCAGTTCGGTCGGGCCGAGCAGGTTCGCCGGGGTATTCACCAGGTCGCGCACCATCCATGTCGCCGCGGCCTCGGACAGCGCGCGCCGCTGGCCGGACACCGCCAGGCTCGCCACCGGGCGCCGGGTGGACTTCAGCCGGTCATAGCGGTAAGCCCCGAGCAGGAAACCGAGCGTCGCGGCGGCGGGATCGAAGTCGCCCGGCTCGATCCGCCATGCCCCGCCGGCCGGCAACTTGCCCGCCAGATCGCCGAACGCGAACGGCGACCGGTCGGTGCCCAGGCCGAGCACCGCGCCGGCCACGCTGCCCTCGCCGGGCAACAGCAGCAACTCCTGCGCCAGGCCGCCGAAGCCGGCCGCGCGCACCCAGGCCGCCTGGGACTCCGGCAAAGCGGCAAGCAGCGCCGCCAGCCCATCGGGACGGACGGCGTGAACGGGGCGGGCCATGGCATCGCCCGCGACAACCGGCAAACTCCGATCGGACACCGAACGAATCCTCCTGCCTCGACCCGCGTCACCACAAGCCGCGGGCTACACGGTTTGCGCAACGATTAAGATTTAATGGTATCGCGACCGCCCCGTTACAACCCCGGACCGGACCACGTCGGCGAGATCAGGGGGCGGCGAAGGTGGCGTGCAATGCCGCCGCGTGCAGAGCGGCCGCGATCAGCACCAGGGCGTGCCAGCACGCCGTGTGATACTTGAGGCGGCGGCACGTGTAGATCAGGGCGCCCAGCGAATAGACCACGCCGCCGCCCAGCAGCAGGCCCAGCGACCGGCCGGGCAGGCGTTCGATCAGTTGGCCGATCATCGCCAGCACGGCCCATCCCATGCCGAGGTAGAGCGCCAGCGCCAGCCGCTCGAAGCGGCGCGGGAAGGCCAGCTTCAGGGTGATGCCGATCGCCGCCAGGGCCCAGATGACGGCGCACAGTTCCACTCCGCCGGGCGGCGCCAGCACGTTCAGCGCGAGCGGCGTATAGGTGCCGGCGATCATGACGAAGATCACCGCGTGGTCGGCGCGGCGCAGCAGTTCCTTGGCCCGGCCGGGTGGGGTGAGGTGGTAGGCGGCGGAGGTGCCCAGCATGCCGACCAATCCCGCCGCATAGACCAGCAGGGAGACGAGCAGCCGCGCGTTCGCGGTGGCAGAGGCCGGCACCAGCAGCCAGGCCGCCGCCATCACCCCGGTTGGCACGCCGATCAGGTGCACGGCGGTGTCCAGGCGACGTTCGGCACGGGTATAGAGCGGGAAGCGACGATCGGCGGGGTTCATGGATCGCCGCGACGCTACCGGGCACGCGCTTGCGCGTCTACCGGCGTCCCCCAGTGAAAGCGGCGGTCTGGCGGCTAGCGGCGCGCCTTGGCCAGCGGCGGGGGCGTCCAGGGACTGGCGCCCGGGGCAAGCTGGCTTTCGCGGATGATCCGTTCGTGGCCGTCGCTCACGTTTTTCACCCGGTACTGGAACCCACCGGCCTCCAGCGGCAACTGGCGGACGATGCGGTAGGTGCCGCGCGGCACGTTGAAATCCATCGCGCTCGGCAGGAAGCTCACTTCCTGTCCGACCGTGAATTTGTGACGGGGCATGTCTCTCTCCAAAAGGAGCCGGCGCCGCCGGCTGGCGGCGCCGTTATCCCATGCCGGCCGGGGACCCGGCCGGCACAGTTACTACGCGTCAGCCTGCCTGCAGGTTTTCGGCAGACATCTTGCCCTGCTGGCCACGCTGCAGTTCGTACTTCACTTTCTGACCTTCGTTCAGCCGGCCGAGGCCGGCCTTCTCAACGGCCGAGATGTGCACAAACACGTCCTTTGAGCCGTCGTCAGGCTGGATGAAGCCGTAACCCTTCTGCGCGTTGAACCACTTGACAGTGCCTGAAGCCATTCGTCTCACTCCGAAGACCGGCGGCCCGCACCGCGCGGGCCGAATTACTTCTCGCTGGGGGAGCGTCGAATGCGACAGCGCGCAAGGCACGAGCAGCCCGATGGAAAAGCGCCGTCCATGATATATGGCCCCTTTTTGTGACATTAGCGAGAGGCTGGACGGGCAAATCTTTGCCCGCCTCCGTTCCGCCGCGTCAGGCCAGCGCCTTGGCCACCTTTTCGCCGGTCAGGCGGCTCAGCCGCGGGGAAGCCAGGATGCGTTCCAGCTCGGCCCGGATCAGGGCCGCCCGCCCCGCGTCAACGCGCCGCCAGCCGCCGAGCGGCCCGACCAGCCGGGATGCGGTCTGTCCGTTCTGTCCGTCGAGCGCGATCACCGTGTCGGCCAGGAACCGGTAACCGGCCCCGGAAGCGTCGTTGAAACGTACCTGGTTGCCGGCGGAGAAGGCGCCGACCAAGGCGCGCACCCGGTTGGGGTTGTGCAGGTCGAAGGCCGGGTGGTGCGCCAGCGACATCACTTCAGCGACGGTCTCGGGCCGCGGCGAGGTCGCCTGGATGCTGAACCACTTGTCCACCACCAGATCGTTGTCCTGCCAGCGGGCATAGAAGGCCGCCAGGGCGGCGGTGCGGTCCGCCCCGTCGGTGGCGGCCAGCACGGCCAGCGCCGCCAACTGGTCGGTCATGTTGGTGGCGGCGTCGAACTGGGCGCGGGCCAGGGCGACGCCTTCCGCTCCGCCGGCGGCCAGCGCGTCCAGGCAGGCGTTGCGCAGCGCCCGCCGCCCGATCGCCTCGCCGTCGATGCTGTACTCGCCGGGATCGGCCAGCGCCTCGTAGGTGGCGCGCAGCGCCAGGGCCAGCCGCCGCCCCAGTTCGCCGCGCAGGAACTGCCGGGCGGCGTGAACCGCGTCGGGGTCCACCACCTCCATCTGGTCGGCGACGTAGGGCTCGGACGGTAACGCGAGCGCCTCGGCGGCGAACTGGCGGTCGGCGTGTGCGCCGGCCAGCAGCGCCGCCTGAGCTTCCACCAAACCTTCGTCTGGGTTGAAAGGCTGGCCCGTCGCCATGTCCAGCAGCAGCGCGGTGGCGTAGCGCTGGCCGGATTCCCAGCGCACGAAGGGGTCGGTGTCGTGGGTGGCCAGAAAGCGCAGCCGTTCGCGCGACATGCCGGCGAGTTTCACCGGCGCGGAGAAGCCGCGCAGCAGCGAGGGCACCGGGGCAGCCGGCACGTCCTCGAAGACGAACCGCTGTTCCGCCGCATCGAGCAGCAGCATGCGCGTTCCCGTGGTCGCGCGGTCCTCGCCGGCCAGCCGGGTGGCCAGTTCCCGTCCATCCGGCGCCAGCAGGCCGATCGCCACGGGAATCGGCAGCGGGACCTTGTCCGGCTGTCCCGGAGTCGGTTTGGTGACCTGGCGCAGGGTGAGGACAAAACGTTTGGCGGTGGCGTCGTAGTCGTCGGTCGCCGTCACTTCCGGCGTGCCGGCCTGGGCGTACCAGGCCAGGAACGGCGTCAGGTCGGCGCCCGCGCCGTCGCCGAGGGCGCGGACGAAATCCTCGATGGTGACGGCCTGGTTGTCGTGGCGGGCGATGTAGCAATCCATGCCGCGGCGAAAGCCCTCGGCGCCGAGCATGCGGTGCAGCATGCGGCAGATCTCCGCGCCCTTCTCGTAGACCGTCGCGGTGTAGAAATTGTCGATGGCGATATAGGCGTCCGGCCGCACGGGATGGGCGAGCGGTCCGGCATCCTCGGGAAACTGCGCGGCGCGCAGGCGACGCACGTCGGCGATGCGTTTCACCGCCGGACTGCCCATGTCGGCACCGAACGACTGGTCGCGAAAGACGGTCAGCCCCTCCTTCAGCGACAGTTGGAACCAGTCGCGGCAGGTCACCCGGTTGCCGGTCCAGTTGTGGAAATACTCGTGCGCGATCACCCGCTCGATGTTCTCGTAGTCGGCGTCAGTGGCGGTCTCGGGCTGGGCCAGGACGTATTTCGTGTTGAATACGTTCAACCCCTTGTTCTCCATCGCCCCCATGTTGAAGTCCGACACGGCGGCGATGTTGAAGACGTCGAGGTCGTATTCCAGGCCGAAGACGCGCTCGTCCCAGGCCATGCTGTGCTTGAGCGACCGCATGGCGTGTCCGCAGCGCCCCTCGTCGCCGCGGCGCACCCAGACCGCGAGTTGCACGTCGCGCCCGGAGCGGGTGACGAAATGGTCGCGCACCGCGACGAGGTCGCCGGCGACCAGCGCGAACAGGTAGCAGGGTTTCGGATGCGGGTCGGTCCAGGTGGCGAACCGCCGGCCGTCCGGCGTGACACCCGCTTCCCCGGGGTTGCCGTTCGACAGCAGCACGTTTTCGTTGCTCACGATGGTGGTGGTGTAGCGCGCCATCACGTCGGGGCGGTCGGGGAAGAAGGTGATGCGGCGGAAGCCTTCGGCCTCGCACTGGGTGAAATAGGCGCCGCCGGAGGTATACAGGCCCGACAGTTCGGTATTGGTGGCCGGTGCGATGCGGGTCTCGACTTCCAGCGCGCAGGCGTCGGGCAGGCCGGGGATGGTGAGGTCCTCCGCGGTCAGCGCGTATTGGTTGGCCCCCAGGGCCGCGCCGTCGAGCCGCAGGGCGAGCAGGGTCAGGGCCTCGCCGTTAAGGTGCAGGGGTGCGCCGTCGTCGCCGTGGGCGGGGTTGCGCCGCAGGGCCAGCCGCGAGCGCACCAGCGTGGCGTCGGGGTCGAGTTCGAACCGCAGATCAACGGTATCCACCAGGAAGGCGGGCGGGCGGTAGTCGAGGCGGCGGGTTTCGGCAGTCATGGCGATTCGGTTCTCCGGTTCGCCCCAGCATATTGGGCCGCAGCGCGGGCACGAAAAGCCAAGGGGAGGTGGGTTGCCGCGCGCCCGGCCTGACCTGCTTATTTGTCCCCCGCCGGAAGCCAGACCGAAAACACCGCTCCCTTGCCTTCGTCGCTCTCGATGCCGAGCACTCCGCGGTGGCGGTTGACGATGTGCTTGACGATCGCCAGCCCCAGTCCGGTGCCGCCGGCCTTGCGCGACCGCCCCGCATCGATGCGGTAGAACCGTTCGGTGAGCCGCGGTACGTGCTGTTTGGCGATGCCCGGGCCGTCGTCGCCCACCGTCATCAGCACGCCCGGCCGTGCCGGCCAGCGCCCGCCGGACGGCGCCTGCGCCAGCCCGACCTGCACGTGCCCGCCGTCGCGGCCGTATTTCAGCGCATTGTCGATCAGGTTCTGCAGCACCTGCGCCACCTGATCGGCGTCGGCGATCACCTCCGGCAGCCCCTCGGTCGCCCGCAGGTCCAGCGTGACCTTGCGCGCCTTTGCCGCCGGCTCGAAGGCGGCCACCACCTTGGCGGCCAGCGCGGCCAGGTCCACCCGGTCCGCCGGCGGCTGATGCTCGTTCAGTTCGATGCGCGACAGGCTCAGCAGGTCGTCGATCAGCCGGTTCATGCGCGCGGCCTGCTCGGCCATGATGGGCAGGAACCGGCGCTGCGCCGGCGGGTCGTCGGCGGCCGGACCCAGCAGCGTGTCGACGAAGCCGATCAGGCTGGCCAGGGGCGTGCGCAGTTCGTGGCTGGCGTTGGCGATGAAGTCGGAGCGCATGCGTTCCACCGCGCGCTCGTGCGAGCGGTCGGACAGCACCAGGATGGCGCGCGCGCCGTCGGGCAACGGCGGGTCCATCGGGATGACGGCCGCGTGCACCTCGCGGGCCACTGGCACGGGCAGGCTGAGTTCGACGGTCTGCCCGGTGCCGGTCGCGAAGGCGCGGTCGATGGCGGCGCGCATGCCGGGATGGCGCAACACGGCCGGGATGTCGGCGCCGAAGGCGGCGCGCGCGGCGGCGTTGGTGCGGCGGGCCTGCCGGTCCTCGCCGAGCACCAGCAGCGGGTCGGGCAGGGCCTCGATGATCGCCTCGTTGGCGCGCAGCAGCCGGCCCACTTCGGCGGCGCGGAAGGCCAGGTTGCGGGCGAGCCGCTCGATCGCCAGCGCCACCCGCTCCATCGGCACCAGCCGCGGCGTGGCGGCGGCGGGCGACGGTTCGGTGCCGGTTTCCAGCGCGGCATGACGCAGCGTCTCGGCCAGCAGATGCAGGTCGCGGGCGACCATCGCGGCGAGCCCGAGGGCCGCCAGCACGGTCGCCGCCAGCGCCGCCAGTCCCGGTCCGGGCGCCACCCTGGCGGTTGCCAGCAGTATCACCAGCGCGGTCGCGGGAATCGCGGCGATCGCCGCGGCAGCCCCCAGGAACACGCCTGCGCGCATGGCCGTCCGTCCTCAAATGCCAGGCGCGGTGATCGACGCGGGGGCCGGCTCGATCATGCTGGCGCCGCCGTGGTCGATCGCGAACAGCGCCAGCCCGCGCCGCACGGTGCCGTCGGTCTGCAAGGCTAGCAACCCGTCGACGCCGGCGAACCCTTCCGGCCGGCACAAGGCGCCGAAGGAGAATTGCCCCTCCGCCGCCAGCACCCGGCCGATCGCGGCGGCGTCGAAGGCGAAGTCCGCCAGGCCCGGCGGCGCGGCGCCATATTTCGTCGTATAGGCGGTTTCGAACGTGGCGCGCGTGCCGGAGTCGGGGGCGGCGTACCAGGCGCCGTTGAGGTCGGCCCCGCTGCGCGCGGCCGGCGCCGCCCACAGGATCGGGCCCATCACCTGCACCGTCGGCGTCTCGATGTCGTAGTACGACAGGAAGCTGGCCAGCCAGGCCAGCCGGTCGCCGGTTTCGGCCAGCAGCAGCGAATCGAAGGGCGGCGGCGGGATCGCCTGGCGCGACAGGTCGGCGGCCTGGCGCCGTCCCTCCGCGGTATGCAGCGCCAGGGCCGCCCGCCGCTGCGCTTCCAGCGGGCCACGCCGGTTGGCGTAGTTCGAGAGGTCGCGCATCGTGGCGGAGATGCCGGCGTTGCTGCTTTCGTAGAAGCGGATATCGGGGGTCGGGCCGGCGGCGGCGGCGAGGGCCTGGGTCAGCGCCGTGGCCATCGACTGGCCGAACGCGGAATTGGGCAGGGCGGCGGCGAAGCGCCCCTTGTTCTGCGCGATCGCGGTACCGACCAGCCGGCGCACTTGCTGCACCGGGGTGATGCCCAGCGGCCACACGCCGGGCTGCGCCTGCGCCGGGTCGTTGGTGAAGGCCAGCACGGCGACGCCGGCCGAGCGCGCAAGCGGCACCACCGCGGCGGTCTCGGCGGCGGTCAGCGGGCCGATGATCAGGCCGGCACCGGCGGCCAGTGCCGCGCTGGCGGCAGCGGCGGCGCCGTCCGGCGTGCCGCCGGTATCGCGCACGTCGAGCGCCGGCGATCCCGGGGATGCCAGGGCCAGTTGGGCGGCGTTCACCAGCGCCGGGCCAAGGGCGGCGTTCGGGCCGGTCAGCGGGGCGAGCAGCGCGATGCCGTGCCCGGCCGGGGCGGCCGGCGAGGGCAGGAACGACGGCTGCGAGGCCATCGGCGCGGGGGTCCGACCCGGCATGGTGACAAACGGGCCCGGCGGTGGGACGGTCTCGCCGCAGGCGGCCAGAGCCAGGATGCCCGCGAGGAAGAAAAATGCCCGACGAAACATGCCAAATCCCTTCCGATCGGACGGCACCCGACGCCCACCCGGGCGCGGCCGGCCCGCCCGGTGGTCTTGTGCTTGTTTCGACGCCAATCGGCAACCTCCAGGACCTGTCGCCGCGCGCCATCGCCGCTTTACGGGCGGCCGACACGCTATTGTGCGAGGACACCCGTGTCACCGCGCGACTGTGCGCGGTGTTTGAAATTACCGCGACACTGCTGGCAGTGCACGACCACAACGAGCAGGGGCGCATTCCGCAGGTACTGCGCTGGCTTGCCGAGGGGCGGCGGGTGGTGCTGGTGTCCGATGCCGGCACGCCGCTGGTGTCCGATCCGGGTTTCAGGCTGGTGCGCGCGGTGCTGGAGGCGGGGTTGCCGGTGGCGGCGGTGCCGGGTGCCAACGCGGCACTGCTGGCGCTGACGCTGTCCGGCCTGCCGCCGCAGCCCTTCCTGTTCGTCGGCTTCCTGCCGCCGCGCGGCGCGGCGCGGCGGGCGGCGCTGACGCGGCTGCGGGCGGCCGAGCGGGCGGGTCTGGCGGCCACGCTGCTGTTCTACGAGGCGCCGCACCGGCTGGCCGAGGCGCTCGCCGACCTGGCCGAGGTGCTGGGGCCGCGGCCCGCCGCCGTCGCCCGCGAGATGACGAAACGCTTCGAGGAAGTGGTGCGGGCAACCCTGCCCGAGCTTGCCGCCCGCTACGCAGACGCCCCGCCGCGCGGCGAAATCACCCTGGTGGTCGGCCCGCCGCCGCAGGAAGCGGCGCCGGCCGAAGCCGACCTGGACGCCCTGTTGCGCACGGCGCTGGAGGGCCACAGCCTGAAGGAGGCGGTGGCGGCAGTGACCGCGGCCACCGGCCAGCCGCGGCGGGTGGTCTATGCCAGGGCGCTGGCGCTGGGCGGGCGCTGACTTGCGGCCGAGCCGCCAAAGCGCGATTTGATCGTCCACCATTGCCCGCACGAGGAGACTCCGCCATGCGCGCCGTTGCCACCCTGCACCCCCTGCCGATCCAGGACGAGGCCGCGTTGCAGGACGTCGTGCTGCCCGAGCCGCGCGCCGAGGGGCACGATCTGCTGGTCCGTGTCGCCGCCATCAGCGTCAACCCGGTCGATACGAAAATCCGCACCCGGGTCGATCCGGGCGGGGTGCCGAAGGTGCTGGGCTGGGATGCCGCCGGCACCGTCGAGGCGGCCGGGCCGGACTGCACGCTGTTCCGGCCGGGCGATAAGGTATTCTACGCCGGCTCGGTCGCCCGGCCCGGCTGCAACAGCGAGTTGCACCTGGTGGATGAGCGCATCGTCGGGCCGAAGCCCGTCTCGCTCAGCTTCGCGGCGGCGGCGGCGCTGCCGCTGACCGCGATCACCGCCTGGGAGATGCTGTTCGACGTGCTGCAGGTGCCGCGTGACGAGGCCGCTTCCGGTGAGGCGCTGCTGCTGATCGGCGGTGCCGGCGGGGTGGGCAGCATCGCCATCCAGTTGGCGCGCCGGCTGACCGGGCTCAGGGTGATCGCCACCGCCTCGCGCCCGGAGACGCGGGAGTGGTGCCTGTCGCTCGGCGCCCACGACGTGGTGGACCACCACGGCGACCTGCCGGCCCAGTTGGCGGCGATCGGCGCGAACCAGGTGGGCACCGTGTTCTCGACCACCAACACCGACCGCCACTGGCCGGCGATCGCCACCGTGCTGGCGCCACGCGGCCGGGTCGGGCTGATTGACGATCCGGGGCCGTTCGACATCGGGCTGATCAAGCGCAAGTCGGGCTCGCTGCACTGGGAGTTCATGTTCACCCGCCCGGTGTTCGCCACCCCCGACATGATCGAACAGCATCGCCTGCTGGCCGAGGTCGCGCGGCTGGTCGATGCCGGGACGATCCGCACGACGCTGACGGAAATTCTCGGCCCGATCACGGCGGCGAACCTGCGGCGGGCGCACGCCATGATCGAAAGCGGCCGGACCCGCGGCAAGCTGGTGCTGGAGGGTTTTCCGGCCTAGCGCGCCAACGCTCCGAGCAGGGCGTCCAGCCGCTTGCGCCCTTCCGGCGTGGCGCGCAGGCCCGTGTCGTCGCGGGTGAGGTAGCCGGCCTCGATGGCGCGGGTCAGGGTGTCGGGCTCGAGCGCGTCGTCGAGGGCGACGCCGGTGCGAGCGGCGAAACGGACGGCGTCGATGCCTTCGGAGAGACGCAGGCCCATCAGCAGCGCCTCGCGGGTGCGTTCTTGCGGTTCGATCGGCGTTTCCTCGGTGCTGCCGTGGCCCTGGCGTTCGACGCGCTCGGCCCAGGGCTCGGGGGCGCGGTGGCGGCGGGTCGCCAGCAGGGCGCCGCCGAGCGTGACGCGGCCGTGCGCGCCGGGGCCGATGCCGGCGTAGTCGCCGTAGCGCCAGTACTGCAGGTTGTGGCGGCTCTCCGCGCCGGGGCGGGCGTAGTTGGAAATTTCATAGGCCAGCAGGCCGAACCGGGCCGCTTCCTCGGCGGTGGCGTCGTAGAGCGCGGCGGCCGTGTCGTCGTCGGGCAGCACCAGCCTGCCCTGCCGGTGCAGCGCCTCGAAGGCGGTGCCGGGCTCGATGGTGAGCTGGTAGAGCGACAGATGGTCGGCGGCGAGCGCCAAGGCCTGGCGCATTTCGGCCCGCCAGTCCGCCACGGTCTGGCCAGGGCGGGCGGTGATGAGGTCGAAGGAGAGGCGGGGGAACAGCGAACGGGCAATTTCCAGCGCCGCGATGGCCTGGGCGGCCGAGTGTTTCCGGCCCAGCACGGCGAGGGCGGCGTCGTCCAGCGCCTGCACGCCGAGCGACAGGCGGTTCACCCCGGCGGCGCGGAAGGCGGCGAGGCGGGCGGTCTCGACGCTGGTGGGGTTGGCTTCCAGGGTGATTTCCAGCTCGGCGACGGGGGCGAACAGGCGGGTCGCGTCGGCGATCAGGGCGGCGACGGTGGCGGGGTCCATCAGGCTCGGCGTGCCGCCGCCGAAAAAGATCGAGGCGAGCGGACGGCGGCCGAGGCGGGCCGCTTCCCAGGCCAGCTCGGCGCGCAGCGCGGCGGCGAAGCGGCGCTGGTCGATGCGCTCGCGCACATGGCTGTTGAAGTCGCAATACGGGCACTTGGCCAGGCAGAACGGCCAGTGGATATAGAGCGCGAGGGATTCCATCCGCGCCTCTATAGCGCAGGCCTGGGCAGGAGAGAGCATGACGCCGAAATCCTCGGTCGAACGGGTCCGCGCCGCCCTGCTGGCGGCGGGTCATCCCGATACGGTGACGGAATTTCCGGCCGGTACCCGCACGGCCGCCGATGCGGCGGTGGCGGTGGGGTGCACGGTGGCGCAGATCGCCAAGTCGATCGTGTTCCGTGCCGGCGACCGCGCCGTGGTGGTGATCGCCTCGGGCGCCAACCGGGTGGACGCGGCAAAGGTGGCGGCGGTGCTGGGGGTGGCGGTGCGCCGGGCGGACGCCGATTTCATCCGGGATTGCACCGGTTTCGCCATTGGCGGGGTGGCGCCCGTCGGTCATCTGGCGCGGCCGTTGATGGTGTTCGACCGCGACCTGCTGGCGCTGCACCCGATCTACGCCGCCGCCGGCTCGCCGAGCCACGTGTTTCGCACCGAGGCGGAGATGCTGGTGCGCATTACCGGCGCGCCGGTGGCGGATGTTCGCCAGGACGGGTGAGGGCTAACCCTGGGCGTGCCAGCGCCGCCGGCGCTGGGTTACCGCCAGCAGGACGAGCCCGCCGCCAAGCAGCGCCAGGGATCCGGGTTCGGGAACCCCGGTCTCGAAGGCGATCACCACCGAGCCGTTGCCGGAATTGACGCCGGCCGTGAGGGTCTCGCTGAACGCCGCGGCGTCGAAGAACGAACCGCCGCCACCGCCGCCGCCGAGGCGGCCGCCGCCGCCGCCGCCGCTATAGCCGCCGCCGCCGCCGCCGCCTTGGTTACCCTGGCCAGCGCCGCCGCCGCCGCCGCCGAAGCCGCCGTTGCCGCCGTTGCCATCGGCAATGCCCCCAGGGCCACCGACGCCACCGCTTAAGAAACTGGCACCACCGCCAGTGCCCGTACCACTGCTGCTGTAGCCGCCGCCGCCGCCGGCATAATAGCCGGAGACGAAGCCACCACCGCCGCCGGTGCCGCCGGCGCCATAGCTCTGGCCGGTACCACTGCCGCCGGCGTTGCTGGTGAGGCCGGTGCCGCCATTGGTGCCGGCGATTGAGACGGTGCCGCCGCTACCGCCGCCGCCGCCGCCGGCGACGCCCAGCAGCCCGAGGGCCGTCGAGGACACGAAGGTGCCGCCGCCGCCGCCGCCGGCGCCGGCGCTGTTGCCGTTTTCGGAAAGGGTGCCATTGCTACCCATGCCGCCGACCAGGACGGTCAGAACATCACCGGCGGTGAGACCTAAGGTGAAGTTGACCTCGGCACCCTGGCCGCCGGTGCCGTAAAGGGCGGTGCCGCCGGTCGCGCCGCTGCCGCCCTGCGCCCCGAACAGGGTGATCTCATAAGTGCCGGATGTCGCCACCGTGTAGGTCGTGGTGGCGCCACTGTAGGCGATGGTGGTGGCGCCGGCCGGTTTCGCGGCGCCGAAGGCGATGGCGCCGGCCAGGGCTGCCACGAACAGGCCACCGCTTCGGCGCCTGAGCCCGGAGCACCGCACAGCGCCGCCAAAGACTGCCTTGGACCTTGACGGCATCACCCACCCCCACGTCGCCGATCGCGACTGTCAGGGACGACGCAATCCTCGTGCCATGAAACAATTGAGATTTAAAACAATACGTTCGAAAATCGGTATCGATATGAAAAAATATATATGTAAAAAAACCCGACAAGCGGGCAAATCGTAATGAATTGGGACAATCCATACCCGGCGGCAAAAGGATTGATTCGTCTGGGCCGGACCTTTCCCGGCCATGCCGGGAAAGGTCAATCCTTGGGCATTGTTTTTTCCGCTACCGCCACGCCACGGCGCAATCGTGGTCCTGAAGGCTTTCCCCGTTGCCGAAGTCGCCGCGCAGCGGGTCGCTGCGATCGTCCAGCACAATGAAACCGGGCGCGCCGCCGGTGAAAATCATGCCGACCACGACCAGCGTGTGCCGCCCCATCTCATTCGCCGCGCCCGGCACGCCGTCGGCGAGCAACCGGAACGGGTTGGCGGCATCGAGCGCCTCGCCGTCGACGCGCATGGCCAGATAGCGGCGACCGCCGACCGCCTCGACCAGCGGCGCCCAGGCCGCGCCGATGCTGCCGGCCACGCGGCGTAGCGCATCGCGAACGTCGGCGCGCACGCAGTCCATGTGGATGTGCAACTGGTCCTGACTGCGTCCCGCGACCGCGTTGATGGCCAGGCTCAGATCCTCGCGCGGCAAGTCGGCATGCGTGCGCGCGCCGACTACCCCGATCGCGCTCCAGGCGTCGGCGAAATAGTTTGCCGCCCCCGGCGCCAGCACGGCCGGATCCTCGATCCCAGTCAGGCGGCGCGTCGGGATCAGCAGGAACTGGGTGGCGCCGACCAGGTCCTTGAGCACCGCATAGCCCCGGTCCTCGCCGCCCTCGATCCGAACGGCCTGGCAGGGTGCGGGATCGTGGCTGGCGATGAAGTGGGCGACACACTGGTCATGCACGATGCGCCAAAGGCCCAGGGCATCGGCCCGGGCCGGCCGGGCGGCACCGAACAGCGCGGCGGCGACCAGCAAAGCCTGGGCAAAGCGCCGAGCGACCATGGTCCGACCCCCATCAACCCGCGGGAGCCGTGCATAGCCGGGCCGGCAAATCCCGATCAAGCGTGCTCGTGTGAACCCTGGCGCCGGCCCCCGACCGCTCCGATTGGCCTTGCGCCGCCGCCGAGGGCGCCTTATGTTCCCTTTATGTTCTATTAACACGATGGGGTCGGGTGATGGATATCCGGGTGCGGAACCGGCGGTGCCAGACAAACGGCGGGCGGGAACTGGCGGTGTGGTCGGCGGGCCTGC
>CAYWOW010000025.1:0-32542 GCA_964459005.1 uncultured Acetobacteraceae bacterium | reverse complement strand
TGCGGCCGTTCGGCCCGGGCCTGGTGTTGAGCAGGAAGCCGAGCCCCCATTTCTGCACCATGCCGGGGAAGAAGTTGGCGTCGTTGGAACGCTCCGGCACTCCCGAAACCAGTGTGTGCACCCGCAGCGTCCCGATCTGGTTGCGGCCCATCTCCGCCACCGTTTCGGCGCGCAGCAGGCGCACGCTGTCCAGCGTCCCACCGTTCAGCAGCATGCGGAGGAAACGGCCGTAATCGCTTGGGCTGCCGCACAGTCCGCCGCCGCCGCCGGTGAAGCCCTGGCCCTGGCCGGCCGGCCAGTCGATCGGCTGCAACCCGCCGTCGGCGGTGCGCTGGTGCATCCGTGCCCGCCGGGCCTGCTGCGCCGGGCTCAACAGGAAGCCGGTGTCCTCCATGCCGAGCGGACCCAGGACGTGGTCGCGCAGATAGCGCTCCAGCGATTGCCGGCTGACCGCCTCGATCATCAGCCCGACCATGTCGATGCTGATGCCATAGTTCCAGTCCCTGCCAGGGTCGAACAGCAACGGGAAGCGCGCCACCTGGTCGAAGTTGGTGGGGGTGCGCGACATGCCGCCGTGTGCCAGCGCGCGGCGTAGGTCGGCGTTCCACTCGGGGTAGCCGAAGCCCGCGGTGTGGGTGAGCAGGTGGCGCAGCGTCATCACCGTGCGGGCCGGCCGCAGCCGCGGCGCGCCATCGGCGTTGAACCCCGCCAGCACCCACGGCTCGGCCAGTGCCGGCAGCACATCGCCGGCCGGCGTGTCGAGCGACAGGCGCTGCTGTTCCACCAGTTGCATCGCCGCCACCGAGACGATCGCCTTGGTCATCGAGGCCAGCCAGAAGATCGTGTCCGGGGTCATCGCGGCCGACAGGTCGCGCCGCCCCGCCGACGCCTCGAACAGCATCCCGTCGCGCCGCGCCGCCAGCGCCACCGCGCCCGCCACCGTGCCGCGCGCCACCGCATCGTCCAGCAGCGCGGCGATGCCCTTCGCGCGCGTCATTCGGCGGTCACGCGGACGATGCAATGCTTGGTCACGAGACTGTCTCCGGTTACTGCTGGCGTAATATCGATCCTCGGCGGAGCGTGTCAAAAAAGAAAGTCCAGGAGCGTTGCCCCTGGACCCCAATCAAGGCGGAGCCTTGATAATCCACCTCAGGCGACGAACCGGCACTGCGAAGCGGGCGTGCGGGTGTCCATGTCACGGCCCCGGTTCAGGTGGTCGTCGATCTCGGCCGCGCAGCCCAGCATGCGGGCGTACAGGAACACCGTGAAGGCCGCGGTCTCCAACGCCGATCGCGGCAGCGCACCGCTGCGCCAGGGCCGCCACAGCATCTTCAGCAACACGGTGGCGATCACCGCGTCGATGTTCACGCAGTACACCACCCGCGACACGCCGGCTTTGAACAGCGCCTCCACCAGCGCGTGGTAGTATTCCTGGAAGATGTTGTATTCGCCGCGCCGGGTGAACAGTTCGTGCGTCCACACCTCGCGCGGGTCGTGGTTCACCGGCTGGTCGCGGAACACCGGGTGATTGACGCAGGGGATTTTCGCCACCGAACTGCCGACCGTCTTCTGGGCCGCCTTGGTGAGCGCGAACTCGGCCGCGCACCGCGCCGCCAGCGCGTCGAGGTCGATGCCGTGCCCAGGGTCGCCCGGATCGGTCAGCGCGGTGTCGCCAAACTGGTCGATGAGGAAGGCGATGCCCTCATAGCCGTTGCCGCCGTGGGCATAGCCGGAATGGCTCAGGAACCCGATCACGGCCTTGTTCAGCAGCACGCGCTCCGGGGTTTCCGGGCCGTCCGACGATACCGCCCCCTTGGCGCCCTGGGCCGAGATGGTGCCCGGCCCGTTGGTCAGCAGCAGCCCGACCAGCGTCTGGAAACCGAACAGTTCCGCCTCGGACGGCGCCGTGCCGGTCAGCGCCAGGCAGCCGATCGCGTTCATCCCGTAGCTGGCCAGCAGCGTCTCCTGCTCGACGCCGCAGAACCGCCCGGCCTCGTGGCGCGCGGCGGGCACCGAGGCGCCGATGAGGGTGGCGAAAATCCGCAGCCACCACGGTAGCGTCTCGGCGGTCAGCCGCGATATCCGCTTGCGGGCCAGCGGCCCCCAGGCGAGCGTCGCGGCGATCGCCGCCATCACGGCCTCGGCGGTCGGATGTCCACCCTGCGCCTCCAGCCAGCGGACGAACACCGACCGGCCGCCGCGCGCGCGCAGCCCGGCCAGCAACGCGTCGGCCCGCGCATCCGGCGCGGGACCGGCGAGCAACGGCCGCACCGCCGCCTCCACGCTCACCGCGCTGGCGTCGAAACTCTCGTCGTGGGCCAGACGCAGGCCGGCAGCCGCGAAGGCATCGATCAGCGCGTGCACGATCGCGCGCCCCGGTGCGGCGTCGCGCGGGCCGATCAGGCTGGCCGCGGCGGCGAGCACCACGTTCGGCGAGTTGCCGGCCTCGCGCGCCGCCTCGGCCGCGGCCAGCGCCGCCGTGCCGTGCAGGTTCACCCCGGCGGCCACCGCCAGGCTCACCAGCACGCGGTCGTTCTGGCCGGCCGGTTCGTGCAGCAACGACAGGAACAGGTTCGCCTCGAACGGGTTGCAGGCCGCCTGCATCATCGTCAGACCGTACAGGCTGGTCACCTGCGTCTTCGCGTCCATCTGCGAGGCGCCGGACGCGTCCTTCATGTTCTGGCGCGGGAACACCAGACCGATCTGGCGGTTCAGCGCGGTGATCTGTTCGTTGTAGGGCGTCGCCGCCTCGACCACCTTGAGGTCCAGCGCGGGCGGCAGTTGCAGCCCCGCGTTCACCCCGAACCAGGGCTTCAGCGACAGGCTGCCTTCCGGCTCGAAATCGGGGCGGGCGCCGTTCTCGCGCATGATGGCGGTGAGCGCCGGGGCGATATGGGCGATGTTGGTCACCACCGCGCCGCGTGCGGAGAATATCGGCGTCTCCGGGGTGTAGACACCGCTGACGCCGAATTTGTCCTGGAACCATTTTTCCTTGGTCGCGGCATCGTCGCCGCTGCCGGCCATGGCGCCGGCATGGCCGACCGCGCGGGTCAGCCTGGTCTTCCAACGCCCGACCACGCAGGCCACCACCGGCTTGCTGAACTCGGCATCGAGTTCGTAGGTGCCGCCCGGCTCCACATACAGCACCGCGGCCTTGCTGCGCGCGTCGTTGGCCAGGGCAAAGGCGAATTCCGGCGCGGCGTAGTGGATGTAGAGGTCCTTGCCGCTGGAGATCAGCGTGGTGGTGCCCCAGCCCGCCATGCGCAGATAGGTGGCGATGGTGGTGGTGAAGTTGCCGGAGTTGGAGAAGACGGCGATCGAGCCGCGCCGCAGCGCCTCGCCCGGCGCGTCGCCGCCGAGCGCGCCGCCGATGCGCACCTGGTTCCACGAATCCGCCACGCCCAGGCTGTTGCCGCCGAAAATGTCGATGCCGTTCTGCTGGCCCATGGCGCGGATTTCGCGCGCGTCGTGCACCGACAGTTTTTCGGTGACGATGAAGATCTTGCGCAGTTCCGGGTTGACGCGGATCAACTCGGCGACGCCGTCGCGCGCGCCGGCCGGCGGCAGATAGACGACGCCGCAGTTGAAGTGGTGGCCGGCCTCCATTCCCTCGCGGACGTTGTCGAACACCGGAATGTTGCCGATCGGGGTCTCCAGCACCTGGCCGCCGCGGCCCGGCGAGGTGCCGAACACCACGTTGCCGCCGGACCAGGCGTGACCGACCGGGGTGACGTCGGTCGACTCGCCGCCGAGGATGTTCAGCACGCACACCCGGTCCTCGCGGGTGGCGATCTGGTCGAGCGAGCTGATGCCGACGAAGTATTTGAAATGGCCGACGCCCTGCTTGTACATGGCGATGCTCCTAGGCTGCGGCTTGGATGTTGAGCGCGTGGGCGACCTGTTCGCGCCCGCCGGCGCGCATCCACTGATCGGCCAGGCGGGCGTAGGCGACCACCTCGCTCATGTCGGAATCGAAGCCGAAGATGCGGTACGGTATGCCCAGCGCGTCAGCGGTGTCGCGCAGCACGCCCAGGCCGCGCACCAGGTTCGGCCCGCCGCGGCCCACCACCAGATAGAGCGGACTCGGCCCATGCTTGCTGAAATGCTCGCGCAAGGCATCGGCCATGGCGCGGAAGGTCTCGAAGATGTCGGTGTTGTTGGCCTTGCCGCCGATGATGAACAGCACGTTGCTCTGCGCCAGCCAGTACTTGAAGCAGATGCGTGCCACCGCCTTCATCTTTTCATAGGGCGGATTGCCGCCGAAATCCGACGAGATGATCGCGGCATCCCCCAGCATTTCGGTGACCATCGAATTGGCGCCGCCGCCGAAGGTGGGCGCCAGGATGGTGCCGGCGGGGTTGATGACATAGACGTCGCTCTGGCCCTGGTAGGTGCGCAGCGCGTTGATCTCCGTCTCGAAATCAGAATAATCGACGGCGAACAGGTGGGCCGGCAGGCCCAGGCGCTGCCAGCGCGGGTCGTCGCGGTCGAAGCCGCATTTGAAGTCGCAGGCGATCGGGGCGAGCCGTCCCCGGCGGTCCGGGCTCATGCGGATCGGGTTCAGTTCCAGCGTGGTCATGCCGAAGTTGTGGAACAGCTCCCACAGTTTCGGCAGTTGCTGCACCAGCGGCGAGACGATGGCGTGCGGCGCGTTCAGTTCGCTCAGCGCGTTCGCCACCACGAAGGACTTCAACCCGGTCAGCGGGTCGAACGGCACCTGGCGGATTTCGCTGCGGTCCAGTTCCTCGATGGCGACGCCGCCGCGATGGGTCAGCGTCATGGTCGGGGCGCGGAAGTGGGTGCTGTCGGTGATGGAAAAATACACTTCGTGCTCGGCGGGCACGGCGCCCTCGAAGGTCACGCCGTTGGCCTTGGCGGTGATGTTGCCGACGTGGTGCTCGACGAAATACAGCCGCTCCTTCTCGCGCAGCGCGCCCTTGACGTCGGTGGCGTGGCCGAGCAGGCCGGATTTGCCCTTCTTGCCGATGCCGCCCTTGAACACCGGCTTGATGAACACCGAGCCGTGGCGGTCGATCAGTCCCTTGATCTCGTCTTCGGTGGCGTCGGGTCCCAGCACCTCGGCGGTGGGGAAGCCGACGAACTGCAGCACCTTGGCGCCGTGCAGCATGCCTGTGACTTGCATTTTTATCTCCGTGGCGGGATCGGTTGGCCCCGGGCACAACAAAAACCGGCGCGCCGTTGCGGACGCCCTGGCGTTTCGAGGGCGCCAATGTGCCACCAACAGGTCACCGGGCCACGCCCCTTCCGCCAACGCCGCCCGGATGGCAGCCATGCGCCAGCCGGTTTAGCCGCCGAGGCGCCACACCGTCAGCCCGGCGGCGCCGTGGGCCCGTTCGGCCAGCAGGATGCCGGGGATGTCGATGGCCTCGTCGCGCGCGCTCTCCGCCACCAGCACCGCGTGCCGTGCGATCCAGCCCGTCCGGTCCAGCGCCGCCAGCGCCGCCGGAACCAGCGATTGCCGGTACGGCGGATCGAGGAAGACGAGCGAACAGGGCCGGCCCGGCGGCGGGTGGGTGGCATCGGCGGCCAGCACGGTGGCGCGCGCGCCGGCGCGGCAGCGCTCCACATTGGCGTTGAGCGCGGCCAGCGCGGCGCGGTCGCGTTCCAGGAAGGTGGCGTGCCCGGCGCCGCGCGACAGCGCCTCCAGCCCCAGCGCCCCGGTGCCGGCGAAGGCGTCCAGCACCTGGGCGTCTTCCACCAGGTCGCGGCCGCCCCAGGGGGCGTGCAGCAGCATGTCGAACAGCGCCTGCCGCACCCGCTCGGCGGTCGGTCGCGTGGCGGCGCCCGGCGGAGACGCCAGGGCAAGTCCGCGCCAGGCGCCGGCGACGATTCTCACCGCTGGGCCTTCTCCGCCGGCAACTGCTCGCGCAGCACTTTGCCCGGCACTTCCTCCACCGCGCCGCGCGCCAACTGGCCCAGTTGGAAGGGCCCGTAGCTCACCCGGATCAGCCGCGACACATGCAGCCCCAGATGCGCCATCACCCGCCGCACCTCGCGGTTGCGGCCCTCGCGCAGCGCCACGGTGAGCCAGCAATTGTCGCCCTTGCGGCTATCCAGCCCGGCCTCGATCGGGCCGTAGCGCACCCCGTCCACACTCACGCCGCGGGCGAGCGCCGCCAGCGCCTTCGGCTCGACCGCGCCGAACACCCGCACCCGGTAGCGCCGGATCCAGCCGGTGGCGGGCAGTTCCAGCCGCCGCGCCAGCGCCCCGTCGTTGGTCAGCAGCAGCAGCCCCTCGCTGTTGAGGTCGAGCCGCCCGATGCTGACCACCCGCGGCAAATGCGGTGGCAGTTTCTCGAACACGGTGGGCCGGCCCTCGGGGTCGCGATGCGTCGTCATCAATCCGTCCGGCTTGTGGTAGCGCCACAGGCGAGTGCGTTCCGGCGCATCGACCGGCTTGCCGTCCACGACGATCAAATCGTCCTTGGTGACGAAGGTGGCGGGGTGGGTGACCGTCTCGTTGTTCAGCTTCACCCGTCCCTCGGCCACCATCCGCTCGGCGTCGCGCCGGCTGGCGACGCCGGCGCGGGACAGGAATTTCGCCACCCGTTCGCCGGCGGGTTTGTCGCTCATCGCGCGGCCGCCGCGATCAGGGCGGCGAATATGCGCCCATCCCCGGGGTCGATCAGGAACTCGGGGTGCCACTGCACGCCCAGGCAGAACCGGTAGCCGGCGTCCTCGATGCCCTCGATCACCCCATCCGCGGCGCGGGCGTTGACCACGGCGCGCGGCCCCGGGCCGAACACGGCCTGATGGTGGGCCGAATTCACCTGCATGGCGCCCGCCCCGACGATGCGGTGCAGCAGGGTGCCCGGAACGACCGCGACGGCGTGTCCGGGCTGATGGCGCGGGTTGGGCTGCTCGTGCGCCAGCGCGCCGGGCACGCTCGCCGGGATGTGCTGGATCAGCGTCCCCCCCAGCGCGACGGCGAGAAGCTGCTCGCCGCCGCAGATGCCCAGCACCGGCATGTCACGGGCCAGCGCGCCGCGGACCAGGGCAAGCTCGGTCGCGGTGCGGGTTTCCTTGAGCGTGACGCTGGCGTGGCGGGTGGCATCGCCGTAGAGCGCCGGATCGACGTCGAAGGCGCCGCCGGTGACCACCAGCGCCTCGATCCGGTCCAGCAGGTCCTCGGCCAGCGCGGGCAGGTGCGCCAGCGCGACGGGGAGGCCGCCGGCGCCGGCGATCGCCTCGGCATAGTTGGCGCGCACCGCGTACCAGGGATATTTCGAGTAGCCGCCGGGTTTTTCGGCGTCCAGGGTGATGCCGATGACGGGTTTGTTCTTCATGTTCTCTTGCTAGCCCCGCGGACCGGATAGGAGCAACAACGCCGCATGACTGCGATGGAAATCGCCTTGCAGGAGGCCCGGCTCGCCGCCGCCCGCGGCGAGGTGCCGGTGGGCGCGGTGGTGCTCGGCCCCGACGGCGCGGTGCTGGCGCGCGCCGCCAACCGCTGCGAGGCAATCTCGGACCCGACGGCGCATGCCGAACTGCTGGCGCTGCGCGAAGCCGCCATCCTGCGCGGCGAGCCGCGCCTCACCGATTGCGACCTGGTGGTGACGCTGGAGCCGTGCCCGATGTGCGCCGCCGCGATTTCGTTCTTTCGCGTCCGCCGCCTGGTGTTCGGCGCCTACGACCCGAAAGGCGGCGGGGTGGAGCACGGCCCCCGCATCTTCGACGCCCCGGGCTGCCTGCACCGCCCGGAGGTCGTGGGCGGCGTGTGCGAAAGCGAGGCGGCGGCGTTGCTGCGCGACTTCTTCCAGGCCCGCCGCTAGCGCGCCATCTCGGCGACCGCCTCGATCACCGCGCGGTAGTGCGACTCAGGCGTCGCGATCGGGATCACGCAGCCCGGCGCGATCATCAGCCGCCGCCCGCCGGTCTGCGCGATGGCGTCGCGCACCTCGGCCTTGATCGCCTCGACGGGGCCCAGCGGCAGGGTCACGTCCTCGTTCAGCCCGCCGACCAGCAGGCCGCCGAAACGGCTGGTCGCTTCGGCCAGGGTGAGTTCGCCCTTGCGGTCGTGCCAGTTCGCCATGTTGGCCGGATAGGCCAGCATCTGGTCGAACATCACGTCCTTGCCGTGCAGGTGCAGCATGGTGAAGCGCGTTTCGTCGCCGAGCCCATCGAGGACGCGGCGGTCATAGGCCACGCCGAACCGCAGGTGTTCCGCCTCGCTCAGCATCCGGTAGCTGGCGCACTGGGTCGAGAAGAACACCCCATGCGCTCCGGCCCGCAGGCAGGCCCGCGCGAAGGCCAGCGTGGTTTCGGCGATGATCGCCAGTCCCGCCTCGAAAAGATCGGGATGGCGCCTGAGGTCGGCGAAAACGCGTTCGCCCGCCAGTTTGTACGCCGTGGTCAGCGGGCCGAAGAGGGTCTGCAAGATCGGCACCTCGCCCTTGAGCGCCTCGGCGGCGAGCGCGATCGCCTGGACCTCCTGGCCCAGCCGTCCCTCCGCCGGCGACAGCCCGGCGAGCCGGGGCCATTCCTCGGCGCTGGTGAGTCCGGGCTGGATCACCGTCCTGGTGCCGATCGGCGAGGCGATATAGGCGGTTTTCGCCCCCCAGTCCTCGACCCCATAGGTGCCGGACGGCATGAATTTCACCAGGTCGAAGTCATAGGTCTGCTGCCAGCGCACGCTCGCCTCGGCGAGTTGCGCCGGATCGAGGTCGATTTCCGGAAAGTGGCGCCACAGGCTGACCGGCACGCGGTCGACCGCCTGGCCCGCGATGGCCGCCGTCACGCGTTCCCAATGGTTCATCGTCGATGCCGGCATATCGCTCACCTCCCGTCCTGCAGGTCCGTTCTACACCCGAACGCGCCCATCTTCTCCCCCTCCCCTTGAGGGCTTGGGCCGCGAAGCGGACCAAGGTTGGGGGGAGGGGCAGGGGCCGCGCGAACGCCGACGCGACCTCCGCCTCCCCCGGCTTACCTCTACGCAGCCATCGCCGGCTGCCGCGCCACCTTCGGCGCCTCGGCCATCGCCAGGTCGAGCGCGGCGTCGGCGTGCAGCACCGTCGAATCGAACACCGGCAGGTCGGTGTCCTGCTGGCTGATCAGCAGGCCGATCTCGGTGCAGCCGAGGATCACGCAATCGGCGCCCGCCTTCCGGCCCTTTTCCATGACGGCCTGGAAAGCCGCCCGTGATTCCTCGCGCACGATGCCCTGGCACAGCTCGTCGAAGATCACCGAATGGACCAGGCGGCGATCCTCGGCCGACGCCGGCACCAGCGCCGACAGGCCGTGCCGCTGGCGCATGCGGTCGAGATAGAAATCCTGCTCCATGGTGTATTGGGTGGCCAGCAGCAGCGGCCGCCTGAACCCGCCGGCCTTCACCGCCACCGAGACGGCATCGGCGATGTGCAGCAGCGGCACCGAGATCGCGGCCTCGACCGCGTCGGCCAGCTTGTGCATCGTGTTGGTGCAGATCAGCACCATGTCGGCGCCGCCGCGCTCCAGCGAGCGGGCCAGCCCAATCATTTCGTCGGCCGCCTCGTCCCACGCCCCGCGCTTCTGGATGGCGACGATGCGCGAGAAATCGACGGATCGCAGCAGGATCTCGGCCGAGGCGAGGCCGCCGCGGCGCCGCCGCACCTCCTCGTTCAGGCGCGAATAGTACGTCGCCGTGCTTTCCCAGCTCATGCCGCCAATCAATCCGATCGTCTTCATCATCGCAACTCCCGGTTCCGGTTCATCCCGTATGTCCAGGAGGATAAAACGTGTGGCGAGGCAATTGGTGGTCTATTTTTGCCCATTCCGGCGCTGACCGGCGAAAAAATTGCGCCGACCAGCGCTTCTCTGGTAGTGAATTTCAGCCCAAGGGCTTGGTGTCCTCGGCCTGTGCCGGCATGAACATCGCCCCGATCAGACCGAGCGCGATGCCGAACATGACGTAATAGACCGGGGCGATCGGCGAGCCTGTGATCTTGAAGATCCAGGTCAGGAAGAACTGGGCGAACCCGCCGAAAATCAGCACCGACACGTTGTTGGCGACCGACAGGCCGGTCGAGCGGATGCGCGCCGGGAACAGCTCCGACATGGTCGTGCAGTAGACCCCGAGGAACAGCCCGCTGACCACGCTGATCGCCAGTTCCACGATGACCAGCTTGGTGATCGTCGGGTCCGCCGCCAGCCACGAGAACGACGGGTACATCAGGACGAAGTAAATGGCGAGGAAGCCGACCAGCATCTGCTTTCTGACGTCGGCGAAACGGTCGCACAGCAGGCCGCCGGCTGGGATCGTCAGCAGCATCAGGCAGGCCGCCGCCAGTTCGGCCAGGAAGGCGCCGTTGACCGGAAGTTTGAGGACCGTCTTGGCGTAGGTCACGGTGTAGCCATAGATCGCATAGAACGACACCGCGCTGGCCGCGATCATGCCGATGCTGACCAGCAGGTGCCGCGTGTGGCCGACCAGTCCCATGCCGATGCTCTCGCCGGGGTTGATCGCGCGTTCCTTCTTCATGGCGACGAAGGCCTGGGTCTCCTCCAGGTAGCGGCGGATGTACCAGGTGACCGGAACGATCACCAATCCGAAGGCGAACGGAATCCGCCACAGGCCGGCGGCCAGTTCGGCCTGGCTGTAAAGCTGCGTCAGCACGACGCCGAACGCGGTGCCCACCACCAGGGAGGCGACCTGCCCGGTCATCTGCCAGGACCCGTAGATGCCGCTGCGTCGCGGCGGCGCCATTTCGATCAGGAAGGCGGTCGAGGTGCCGAACTGCCCGCCCAGCGAGAAGCCTTGCAGCAGCCGCGAGACGACGATGATGGCCGGCGCGAGCAGGCCGACCTGATTGTAGCTCGGCGCGAAGGTCATGATCAGCGTCGCCAACGCCATCAGCGCCATGCCGAGCACCATGCCGGTGCGGCGGCCGTATTTGTCGCCGATCACGCCGAGCACGACGCCGCCCACCGGTCGCATGAAAAAGCCGACGCCGAACACCGCGGTGGTCGCCAGCACGGCGTTGATCTGGGTCGCCGGATCGGCGGGATCGACGGGGAAGAACACCGAACTGATGATCGGCGTCATGTAGGCGTAGATCGTGAAGTCGTACCATTCGAAGGCATTGCCGCCCACGGCGGCGGCAACGCGCATCATGGCGCTGGGTGGGTTACTCACCGGGGTTCTCCTGCGGCAGTTGGGCCATTGGCGATCAGCCTAGCAACAGTCCTGAGAAAATCCATTTGGACGGGGTGACGAATGACGCATCCCGGGGACACCAGGATGCCCCGGCCCGCGGTATCTGCAAGAAGCCGGCCAAGATCGGCCTGGACCGCGCCGATATCGCACCGGGTCAGCCCGTCGCGCCGCAGGCCGCCGACGATCGGCATCCTCCCGCCGGCCCCGCGATAAGCGCCGACCGTCGGCGCGGCCTCGCCGATATGCCAGTTCAGCGCCGTCACCGGATAGTTCTTCAGGCGGTCGAACAGAATCCTGTCGCCATGCATGTGGATGACGTTGAACCACGCGGGCGCCGCGGCCTCCAGAACGATCCGGTCGAACGTCTCGCCGAATACCGCGTAGGTGGCATCGTCGAAACGGTCGGGATCGGCGTCCTGCACGGCGAAGAAAACCCCGGCGCAGCCCGCCGCCAGGGCCGCGCGGGTGAAATCGGCCGTGGTCAGGGCGATCTTCTCGAGCGCCGCGAGAACCAGTTCTGGGGCCGCGCGGATGTCGCGTTCCAGCGCGGCGCCGGCCAGCTTGTGGGCGATCGTGAGCGGCGAAAACACGGTGGCCAGCAGCGGCGTCGCGCGGCCGAGCGCGCCGGCCAGTCCGGCCAGATGGCGCAATTCCCGCCCCAGCGCCGGCGTGCTCACCGGCAAGCGTTCGATGCCCCGCCAGTCCGCCGCCTCGGCGATCGGCGTGCTGACCGCGCGCGCCACCCCGCCCTGGCCGATGGCCGAGTAGTCGGCGGCGACACCCCAGTCCTCGACGCAATAAAGCCCGTTCGACATCGCCTTGACGAAATCCAGGTCCAGTTCGGCGGCAAAACGGAGGGTGTGCTGCACCAGCGCCTCGGGGTCGAGGTCGATGCCGGGGAAATGGCTCCAGAAGGAGTAGGGCGGCCGATCGACTTCCGCCGACGCCAGCGCGCGCCGGACCCGTTCCTGCTTCGAGAGCACCGTTCGCCTCGTCCCGCTCATGCTGCTTCCCTCAGAATCACATCAAACCCTCTGATTCGGATACTAAGCCGCCAAACCCGGAAAAAGGCCGCAATTTTCCATCTTTCCGCGGCCGGACTGGTGAAATTTTTCCGCATTCGGGGCAGTCTGGGCAAACGAATCCACTCCCGCCTCCATTCGGGGTCTTCCACCATGTTCGACAGCACCGACCGCCGCATTCTCGACATACTTCAGCACGACGGCGACGCACCGGTCGCCGACATCGCCGAGCGGGTCGGCCTGTCCACCTCGCCGTGCTGGCGGCGGATCAAGCGGATGGAGGAAACCGGCCTGATCGCCAGGCGTGTGGTGCTGGTGGACCGGCACCTGGCCAATGTGCCGATGACGATCTTCGTCTCGGTCCGCGCCCCGCGCCACTCGCTCGACTGGTCGGAGGCGTTCCGTCAGGTGATCGGCGAGTTCCCCGAAATCGTCGAGGCCTTTCGCCTGGCCGGCGAGACCGATTATCTGCTGCGTCTCGTCGTGCCGTCGATCGACGTCTACGACCAGGTCTACAAGCGGCTGATCGCCAGGCTGGAATTCCGCACGGTCAGCGCCTCGATCTCGATGGAGGAGTTGAAGTTCACCACCGCGGTACCGTTGGACTACCTGAACTGGTCGCCGTAACGGATCAAACCCGACGCCCGGTCGCCGCTGCGCCACTGCCGGCGACGAGTCTTATCGAACCCTCGGTTCCGATATAGCCTGCGGACGTCAAAATGGTGGATTTTCGTCATGAGCATGTCTGCGACCAGGGCCGATGTTCAGGTCACACCTTTCGTCAAGGAAGACTATGGCGGGGTTTTGGACCTTATTCTACCTATACAGCAGGCAGAATTCGGAATAAAAATCACTGCTGAAGATCAGCCCGATCTACGTATTATCCCGGAATTCTATCAAACCGGCACGGGTGGATTTTGGGTGGCAAAGTCCGACGGTCGCGTGGTCGGGACGATCGGTTTGAGGGATATTGGCAATAAGGAAGCCGCGTTGCGAAAGATGTTTGTCGCAGCGGCTTACCGGGGTCGGTCTTTCGGAACCGCTGGGAAACTATTGACTGCCTTGCTGACCGCCGCTGCACGTCACGGCATCAGGACAATATTTCTTGGGACGACGGACCAATTCGTTGGTGCGCATAAATTCTACGAGAGGAACGGGTTTGTTGAGATCGATCGACGGGAACTCCCGGAAGCCTTTCCGCTCATGACTGTCGATACAAGGTTTTACGCACTCGGCTTGTCCCGCCAGGAGGCCACCTGATTGCGATGCGATCCGCTCAAGCCGGCGTGGCTCTAAACGGACCCAGCGCCCGCCAGCCGATGTCATGGCGGCAGAACCCCTCCGGCCAGTCGATCGCCGCGACCGCTTCATAGGCGGCGTCGTGGGCCGTGCGAAGGTCCACCCCGGTCGCGCACACCGTCAGCACCCGCCCGCCCGTCGCCACCAGCCGCCCGCCCCGGCGCTCGGTGCCGGCGTGGAACACCTGCACCCCCGGCACCGCTGCGGTGCGCTCCAGGCCGCGGATCTCGGTGCCCTTCACCGGGTCCCCGGGATAGCCCCGCGCCGCCATCACCACGGCGATGGACGCCACCTCGCGCCAGCGCAGGGCGAAATGGGCAAGCTCGCCGTCGCAGGCCGCCAGCAACGCCGCGAGCAGGTCCGATTGCAGCCGCAGCACCAGCGCCTGGCATTCCGGGTCGCCGAAGCGGGCGTTGAACTCGATCAGCTTCGGCCCGTCCGCCGTCAGCATCAGGCCGGCGAACAGGAAGCCGCGGAACGGCATGCCCTGGCGCGCGAGTTCGTCCAAGGCGGGCCGGACGATGCGCGCCATCGCCGCCTCGGCCAGCGCGGGCGTCAGCGCCGGCGGCGGCGAATAGGCGCCCATGCCGCCGGTGTTCGGCCCGGTGTCGCCGTCGCCCACCCGCTTGTGGTCCTGCGCCGCCCCCAGCGGCAGCGCGGTCTCCCCGTCGCACAACGCGAACAGGCTGACCTCCTCGCCGACCAGGCACTCCTCGATGACCACCGACCGCCCCGCCGCGCCGAGCGTTTGCCGTTCCATGAAGGCGCCGATGGCGTCCTCGGCCTCGGCGACGCTGGCGGCCACCACCACGCCCTTGCCGGCGGCCAGCCCGTCGGCCTTGACCACGACCGGCGCGCCGCGGCGGCGGACGAAGTCGCGGGCGGTCTGGGCGTCGTCGAAGCGCTCCCACAGCGCGGTCGGAA
Source organism: uncultured Acetobacteraceae bacterium (assembly GCA_964459005.1). Classification (GTDB taxonomy): domain Bacteria; phylum Pseudomonadota; class Alphaproteobacteria; order Acetobacterales; family Acetobacteraceae; genus Rhodovastum. The sequence continues at coordinate 18,145 of CAYWOW010000025.1, read as the reverse complement.
TGCCGGCGGCGTCGCAAAGTTCCTTGGTGAAGCTCTTGCTGCCCTCGATCCGCGCCGCCGCCGCCGACGGGCCGCAGCAGGCGATGCCGGCCAGCCCCAGGGCGTCGGCGATGCCGGCGACCAGCGGCCCCTCGGGGCCGGGCACCACCAGATCGACCGCGTTGTCGGTCGCGAACCGCACGAGCCCGGCGATATCCGCAACCCCGATCGGCACGTTTTCCGCCACCTCGGCGGTGCCGGCGTTGCCCGGGGCGCACCACAGCTTGGTCAGCAGCGGGCTCGCCGCCAGCGCCCAGCACAGCGCGTGCTCGCGCCCGCCCGATCCGACCACCAGCACCCGCATGGCCACGCCCTCCTTCAAGCGAGCCCGCCCATAGCATAGGCTGTCGGCATGAGCGAAACGCCCCCGTCCCCGGCCGGCAACATCCCCGAATACACGGTGTCGGAAATCTCCGGCGCGGTGAAGCGCACCCTGGAAGGCGCCTTCGGGCGGGTTCGCGTGCGCGGCGAAATCACCGAGCTGAAGCGCTACCCGTCCGGCCACATCTATCTCTCGCTCAAGGACGAGGGCGGCAAGATCGCGGCGGTGGTGTGGAAGTCCGCGGTGCCGCGACTCGGGTTGGAGCCGGAGAACGGCGTCGAGGTGATCGCGCAGGGGCGGATCACGGCCTATGGCGAGCGCTCGACCTATCAACTGACGATCGAGCGGCTGGAATACGCCGGTGCCGGGGCGCTGCTGGCGCGCATCGAAATGCTACGGCTGCGGCTGGCCGCCGAGGGGCTGTTCGACGCCGCCCGCAAGCAGCCGATCCCGCTGCTGCCCGCCGTGGTGGGGGTGGTGACCAGCGAGCGCGGCGCGGTCATTCAGGACATCCGCACCACCATTCTCCGACGTTTCCCGCGCCCGCTGCTGTTGTGGCCGGTGCCGGTACAGGGCGAGGGCGCGGCGGCGCAGATTGCCGCCGCCATCAGTGGCTTCAACGCGCTGCCCGCGCCGGGGGTGCCGCGCCCCGACGTGCTGATCGTGGCGCGCGGCGGCGGCAGCCTGGAAGACCTGATGGCGTTCAACGAGGAGGTGGTGGTGCGCGCCGTCGCGGACTGCCGCATCCCGCTGATCTCAGCCGTCGGTCATGAGACCGACACGACCCTGATTGACTTCGTCGCCGACCGCCGCGCGCCCACGCCGACCGCCGCGGCCGAAATGGCGGTGCCCGCGCGGGCCGAACTGGCCGCCGACCTGGCGCAGAAGGCGGCGCGGCTGCTCGGCGCGCTGAACCGGCTGACCCAGCAATGCCGGCTCCGCCTGCAACGCGCCGAGCGCGGCCTGCCCGATCTGCCCGCCCTGGTCGGCACGGCGCGCCAGCGGCTGGACGATCGCGCGGCCCGGCTGCTGATGGCGCTGCCCAACCTGGTGGCGATGCGGCGGTCCGCGCTGGTGGCCATCGAGCGCCACCTGCCGGCGCCCTGGCAGATCATCGAGGCGCGCCGCAGCGTCCTGGCGCTGCTGAGCCAGCGGCTGCGCTCCGGCCTGCAGCACGCGACCGCCGAGCGCCGCGCCGGTGCGGCGCGGATCATCCCCCGGCTGACCGTGGCCCCGCTGCGCGCCACCCTGCGCGAGGCGCGCTCGCGGCTGGAGGGGATGGCCGGCCGGCTGGAGGCGGTCTCCCCCGAGGCGGTGTTGCGACGCGGCTATGCCCTGGTGTTCGACCGCCGGGGCGCGCCGCTCACCGGGGCCGGTCAGGTCAGGCCGGGGGCCGAGCTGCGGCTGCATTTCGCCGACGGCGACGTGCGCGCGACGGCCGCTAGCCGCCAGGGCAGCCTGCCGCTGTAGCGCGGCGACTCAGCTCGCCGGCAGCCAGAGCGTGACCGTGGTGCCCCGCCCCGGGACGCTGGCGAGATCGAGTTTGCCGCCGCAGCGCCGCGCGAAGCCGCGCGCCATGGACAGGCCGAGTCCGGTGCCCTGGCCCCGCGGCTTGGTGGTGAAGAACGCCTCGCCGGCGCGCGCCAGGGCCGCCTCGTCCATGCCGTGGCCGCTGTCGGTGACGGCGATGTGCAGGTAGCGTCCCGGCGTCAGGCCGCTTTCCGCGCGCGGGCGGGTCTCCTCGACGCCGGTCACGGCGATGGTGATGTCGCCGCCCTCGGGCATGGCGTCGCGGGCATTGACCGCGAGGTTGATGATGACGGTTTCGAACTCGGCGGGTTGGCCGCGCGCCCACAGCCCCTCGGGCGCGGCGAGGTCGAGGTGCAGGCGATACTGCGGCCCGAGCGAGCGGGTCAGCAGTTCGTGGACGCTCCGCAGCGAGGCGGTCACGTCGGTGTCGCCGCCGGGATGGTCATCGGGCCTGGCGTAGTCGAGCATGCGGCGGGTCAGCGCGATGCCGCGCTCGCCCACGCGCAGGATCAGCGCGCCGATATCCCGCACCTCGCTGGCCGGCAGGTCGGACCGGGTGAGCCCTTCGGCGCTGATGACGATGCTCTGCATCAGGTTGTTGAAGTCGTGCGCCACGCCGGCGGCGAGGTGGCCGAGGGCGGTCACCTTTTCGGTCTGGCGCAGGCGCGCTTCCAGTTCGGCGCGGGTCTCGGCGACCGCCTGGCCCTGCTCGGCGGTGGCGGTGCGGCGGACCAGCGAGGCCCGCTCGACGGCCAGGCGGCGCTGTACCTGCGCGGTCAACAGCATCAGCAGCGCCATCACGATGAGCACGCCGCCGGTGAGCGGAATGGCCTGCCGCAGCCAGGCCTGCCGCACCACCGCCGGATCGACGCCGTAGGCGATCAACAGCGGATAGGCGCCAGCCCGGCACACCGCGAACAGATGGAACCCGGCGAACAGCGACCCGCCGTGCAACACCCGGGCCGGCGCATCGGCCGGGGTGGCGCGGGCGGCCAGCAGAACGGGATCGTCCTCGGCCATGCGCTCGCCGGTGGCGGCGACCTGCACGGGGTAGCGCGCCAGCACGCTGCCGTCGTCACGCGCCAGAATGAATCCGGTGGCCGGGGATTCGGCAACCTCGCGGAAGAACCGCTCGAAGGTGGCCGGCGCGAAGGCGGTGGTGAGGACGCCGCCATCGGCCCGCCCGTCCGACCCGTGGCGCGCGCGGGCGACGTGCACCTGCAGGCGGCCGGTGGAACTGCTGACCACCACGTCGCTGATATAGGCGCTGGTGGCCGCCGATCCGGGCGGGAAGGCGCGCACGAAACTGCGGCCGGACCGGCTCAGGCCGTCCGGCGGGGTCGCCGGGCCGCTGCTGGCCACCAGGCGCCCGTCCGGGGCGATGATGCCCATGCTGAGCACGGTGGGGGTGGCATCGGCGAGGCGTTGGATGAAGCGGTGCAGGTCCGGGTCGGTGGCGATCTGCTGCCATGACATGCCGTCGATATGCGCCTCCAGCGCGGCGAGCACGGCGTCCTGGGTTTCCAGCGTACGCAGCGTCTGCTCGTTCACCATGCCGACGGTACGGATCATCTCCTGGGTTTCGGAGCGGATCACGCCGTTCCAGGCGGACAGCCCGCCGAGCACGAGGGCGGCCAGCGGCAGGGCGATCGCACCGGCCCAGAGCAGGGCGAAGGCGCCCGTGCGCGTACGTAAGGCGGTACGGCAACCACCCTCGGCGGTCTCGTCCGCGGATTTGCTGACGTCCATGTCGGCGTCAGGATAGCGTGATTGTGAACCGACGTCCCGGGGGGAACCGGATATAAAATCGGCCCGGTGATTGCTCACCGGGCCGTGCGCACACAATGGTGCGGCTGAGTTGGGCAATCCAACCGGCATCAGATCGCCGGGGGATCGCCTGGGGGAACTCGTGGTCCTATTCGGCAGTCCAGGAGGCACGGCAACAAGCGCTGCCGTCTGCCTGCATACTGGAACGCCTTCGTCCTGTGGTCTGTCCTGTGCCCTGTCCCTAAGATAACCGGCGTGGCAGCGGGCTGCGCCGCGACACGCCGTGCCGATTCCGTTCGGCGAATCGCAATCTGCCCCATGGCAACGCACGACGCGTTGATCGAGATCAATTGTGACGGCCATCGCCGGCCGTTGGTCCGACCAGATTTCATTGCATAATGGCACCAGGCCCCAGTACACAACGACTTCCGGCCGCCGCACCCCCGATAGTTGAAAAATGCATGGGAGGAATGCGCTGGCCGGGTGTACCGCCTTGACGGTGGAAGACGCGCCAGACGGGCGCAGGCGATCACCGCGCGCGCAGGGCGGACAGGCCGAGCAGCGCCCAGCCGAGCATCAGCAGCACGCCGCCGGCCGGCGCCACCAGCCCCAACGACACGCCACGCAGCGCGAGCAGATAGACCGCGGCGCAGAACGCCAGGGTGCCAAGCGCGAAGGCGGCGCCGGCGAGGTGCGCCAACGCTCCGCCGCGGCGCGCCCAGACGCCGGCCAGCACCAGGGCCGGCGCGTGCCAGCCCTGCACCTGCACCGCGCTGTTGACCATCCGCAGCGCCGCCGGATCGAGCGACGACAAGCCGTGCGCGGCCAGCGCGGCCATCGCCACGCCGGTGAGCCCGGTCAGCCCGCCGAGCACGATCCAGAGCCGGTCCAACCATCGGGTCATGGGGCGCCAGCCTAGTGCGCGCGCGGCTGTTCCACCATCGGAGGTACTCATATAGTCGCCGGATGCCGCGCGGCGATCTGTTCCCCGAGATCGGCCCCTTCGAGACCGGCTACCTGCCGCTCTCGGATGGCCATGTGATGTACTGGGAGCAGATCGGCAATCCACGGGGCCGGCCGGTGCTGTTCCTGCACGGCGGGCCAGGCGCCGGGGCAGGCTCGGTGCACCGGCGGTTCTTCGACCCTGGGTTCTGGCGCATCGTCATTTTCGACCAGCGCGGGGCCGGGCGGTCGCGCCCCCTGGGCGGGCTGGAGGCCAACACCACCGCCCACTTGGTCGACGACATCGAGGCCCTGCGCTGGCACCTCGGCGTTGAGCAGTGGCTGCTGTTCGGCGGTTCCTGGGGGTCCACGCTGGCGCTGGCCTACGCGCAGGCGCAGCCGGACCGGGTGGCGGGCTGTGTGCTGCGCGGCGTCTTCCTGGGACGGCCCGCCGAGGTGGACTGGTTCCTGCACGGCGTGGGGGCGATCTTCCCCGACGCCCACGCCGCCTTCATCGGCCACCTCGAGCCGGCCGAGCGCGGCGACGTGCTGGGCGCCTACCTGCGCCGGCTGACCCACCCCGACCCCGAGGTCCACATGGCGGCGGCGCGCGCCTGGTCGGTCTATGAGGGCTCGTGCAGCACCCTGCTGCCCAGCCCCGAGACGGTGGCGAACTTCGCCCAGGACCGCACCGCGCTCGGGCTGGCGCGCATCGAGGCGCATTATTTCGCCCATGACCTGTTCCTGCCGCCCGGCGGGCTTCTCGGTGGCATGGACCGTATCGCCCATGTGCCGGCCGAGATCGTGCAGGGTCGTTACGACATGATCTGCCCCGCCCGCACCGCCTTCGAGCTCGCCGCGGCCTGGCCGTCGGCGCGGCTGACGGTGGTGCCCGATGCCGGACATTCCGCCCTGGAGCCGGGCGTGCGGCGGGCGCTGGTGGCGGCGGTGGAGCGTTTCCGCGAACGCGCCTGAGCCGCCCGGGCGACCCTGCCACGCCGCCGCCGCACCTGGACAGGACGCCCGGCCTGTCGTCAGGTTGAAGCATGCGGCCGCCGCCCCGGTCGACTCCGGGCCGGCCCGCTGAAATGTGGGAGGGTAGGATGAAGGTTGGAGTGATCGGGCTCGGAACGATGGGCATGGGCGCGGCCCTGAGCCTCGTCCGGGCGGGGCACGAAACCTGGGGCTGCGATCTGCGCGAGGGGCCGCGGGCCGAGCTGGCGGCGGCCGGCGGGCATGTCGTCGGCAGCGCTGCCGACATGCCGGCGGGGATGGAAGCGCTGGTCCTGTTCGTGGTCAACGCCGCCCAGGCCGAGGACGTCCTGTTCGGCAAAGCCGGCTGCATCGAGCTTCTGGCGCCGGGCACGGTGGTGCTGGGCTGCGTGACGGTGGCGCCGGGTGTCGCGAAAGCGCTCGCCGCCAGGCTGGAGGCCCGCGGGCTGCTGGTGCTCGACACTCCGGTCTCCGGCGGCCAGGTGGCGGCGCGCGCCGGCACGATGACCGTCATGGGTTCCGGCAGCCCGGCGGCCTTCGACAAGGCGCAGCCCGTGCTGGACGCGATCGGCAAGAAGATCTGGCGGCTGGGCGATGCCATCGGCGTCGGCAGCACGGTGAAGATGGTCAACCAGCTGCTCGCCGGCGTGCACATCGCGGCGGCCGGCGAGGCGATGGCGCTGGGCATCCGCGCCGGCGCGGACCCGCAGGCGCTCTACGACGTCATCAGCACCTCGGCCGGCAATTCGTGGATGTTCCAGAACCGGGTGCCGCACATCCTGGCCGGCGACGACACGCCGCTCTCGGCGGTGAACATCTTCGTCAAGGACCTGGGCATCGTGCTCGACCAGGCCCGCGCGCTGACCTTCCCGCTGCCGCTGGCCTCGGCGGCGCATCAGTTGTTCCTGGCGGCGGCGGCGAACGGCCAGGGCGCCTGCGACGACGCCTTCGTCATCCGCGTCTGGCAGGCGCTGGCCGGCATCGCCTTGCCGCAGAAGCCGGCGGCCTGAGCAGACCGAAGGCAAGGCCCGGGGCGCCGCCCCCGGGCCTGATATCCGGGGAAACCGTATGACGCGCATCGCCGTTCGTTCCGACCGGCGGTTGTGGCTGATGGTGGGATTCGGCTTCGCCGCGGGGCTGCCGCTGGCGCTGTCCGGGTTCACCCTGCGGCAATGGCTGACCGAGCGGCAGATCGCGCTCGGGGCGATCGGGCTGACCGCCAACATCGGGCTGGCCTACACGCTGAAATTCCTGTGGGCGCCGTTGCTCGACCAGATGCGGCCGCCGTTCGGCCTGCACCGCTTCGGCCGGCGGCGCGGCTGGCTGCTGGCCATCCAGCCGGCGCTGGCCGGCATGGTCGCGGTGCTGGCGCTCTCCGGCGGCGGGCCGCTCTGGGGCACGGTGGCGGCGGCCGCCCTGGTGGCCTTCCTGTCGGCCAGCCAGGACATCGCCATCGACGCCTGGCGCATCGAGACGTTTCCCCAGAGGCTGCAAGGTGCCGCGATGGCCGGCTACGTCTGGGGCTACCGGGTGGCCATGCTGATCTCCGGCGCGGGCGCCATCGCGGCGGCGGGCTGGCTGGGCTGGAGCGGTTCGTTCCTGGTCGTCGCGGTGCTGCTGACGCTCGGCATCGGGGTGACGCTGGCGGCCGCCGAGCCGGCCAAGAGCGCCCCGCCGCCGATCGTGGCGGGATTGGCGGCCCGGGCGCGCGCCGCGGTGCTGGAGCCGTTGCGCGAATTCTGGGCCCGCGCCGGTGCGGCGGCAATCCTGGCCTATGTGGCGCTGTTCAACCTCGGCGAGGCAATGGCCGGGGTGATGCTGGCGCCGTTCTACCGCTCGCTCGGCTTCGACCGCGCCGCGGTGGCGGCGGCCACCGGCATCCCGGCGCTGGCCTGCACGATGGCGGGGATCGCCGCCGGCGGCTGGCTGGTGGCGCGGATCGGGCTGGCGCGGGCGCTGATCTCGACCGGTCTCGCCCAGATGACGGCGATGGCGATGTACGTCTGGCTGGCCCACTCGCACGGCAACCACACGGTGCTGTTCGCCACCGTGATGACCGAGGCGTTCGTGCAGGCCCTGGCGACGGCGTCGTTCGTCACCTACCTGTCGGGCCTGTGCTCGGTCGCCTTCACCGCCACGCAGTATGCCCTGCTGACCTCGCTGGCGGCGCTGGCGACGCACACGATCGGCGGGTTTTCCGGCTTCGTGGTGGAGGCGGTGGGCTGGCCGGCGTTCTACGTGCTGGCGATGGCCTGCGCGGTGCCGGGGATGGCGGTCATGCTGCACATCCTGCGCCGCTTCCCGCCCGCCGAGGGGTGAACGCCGCGCCCGGTCACATTGCCGTGGCTGACGCCCGCCCGCGCCGCGCGAGCTTAACAGGCCGGGCGAAAGCACTTATTGTTGCCGTTGAAAATATGCCGGCGTTCCTGTTCAGGATCGAGCCATGGCCCTGCAAACCGCACAGTCCTACGAATATGACGTCGAGGTCGCCGCGACCGACATCGATGAACTGGGGCATGTCAACAACGCGGTCTATCTGAACTGGGTGCAGAAGGCGGTGCTCGATCATTGGTATTGTCTTGCCCCGAAAGAGGCCAGTGCGGCGCTTCTCTGGGTCGCCTTGAAGCACAAGATCCGCTACCGGCATCCGGCCTTTCTCGCCGACCATGTCGCGGTCACCGTCGTGCTGAAGAAACTGCTCGGTGCCCTGGCGTTCTACACGGCGATGATCAACCGCGGCGACGAGGTTCTGGCTGAGGTCGAAAGCTGCTGGTGTTGCCTGGATGCGGTCACGCGCAAGCCGGTCCGCCTGGCCCGCGACATCGCCGCCCGTTTCCTGCCGGCGCAAGCCCCCCGGCACTGCTGACGGTCCGACCGTTCGGCCAACCCCTCCCCCCGGCCCCCTCCCTCAAGGGGAGGGGGAGAAGGCTCTGCACCCCCTCCCCTTGAGGGAGGGGGCCGGGGGGAGGGGTCGAGACAAAAGTCGCTGGCTACCCCCCCGCCAGCGCCGCCTCCACCCGCCGCGCGAAGGTCGCGGGTTCGCGCGGCAGGTCGCCGTCCTGGATGCGGGCGAGATCGAACAGCAGCCCCGCTGCTTCCGCCACATCCGCCCCGGCCGCCGCCTTCGCCGCCAGGCCCGCCACCAGCTTGTGGCGCGGGTTGATCTCCAGCACGGGCGGGGCGACGAAGGCGGCCCGACCCGCCCGGCGCAGCAGGCGCTGCATCTGCAAATCCGGCCCCGCCGTGCCGGCCGCCAGCACTACCGCGCTGTCCACCAGCCGGTCGGTCGCGCGCACCTCCGCCACCGCATCGCCCAGCGCCGTCTTGAGCGCCGTCAGCAGCGCGGTCACGTCGGCCGCCTCGCCCGCCGGCGCCTCGGCCGGCGGCAGCTTCGTCAGGTCCGCCGCGCCCTGCGTCACGCTGCGGATCGGCTTGCCCTCGAATTCGTCCATCCGGTCCGGCCAGAACGCATCGATCGGGTCGGCGAGCAGCAACACCTCGACGCCGCGCGCCGAAAACCCCTCCAGTTGCGCCGATTGCGCCAGCGTATCGGCGTTGTCGCCGGCGAGGATGTAGATCGCCTCCTGCCCGTCCTTCATCCGGCCCACGTAGTCGGCCAACGACGTCCATCCCGCCACCGCCGAGGATCGGAACCGCAGCAGCGGACAGATGTCCTTGCGGTGCTCGTCGTCCTCCCAGATGCCTTCCTTCAGAACGGCGCCAAAATTCTCCCAGAATTTATTGTAGTCCGCCGGCTCCTTGGCCTTCGCCTTGAGCTCGGTCAGCACCCGGTTGGTGACGGCGCGGCGGATGCGGGCCAGCACCGGGGTGGACTGCAACATCTCGCGCGACACGTTCAGCGGCAGGTCCTCGGTGTCCACCACCCCCTGCACGAAGCGCAGCCAGGACGGCAGCAGCTCGGCCGCATCGGTGATGAACATGCGGCGCACGTGCAGCCGCACCTTCGACGTGCGGTCATTGTCCAGCGCCTCGAACGGACGGCTGCCCGGCACGAACAGCAGGGCGGAGAACTCCATCGACCCCTCGGCGTGCCAGTGCAGCGTCGCCCACGGGGTATCGAACAGGTGGCCGAGATGGCGGTAGAATTCGTTGTAGGCCTGCTCGCTGACGTCGCTCTTCGGCTTGCGCCACAGCGCGGTGCCCTCGTTCGCCGCCACGTCCTTGCCGTCGCGTTCGATGGTGATCGGGATGGTGACGTGGTCGGCCCATTTGCGCACCACCGCCTCGATGCGGATCGGGTCCAGATACTCCTCGGCGTCCGCCTTGACGTGCAGCACCACTTCGGTGCCGGGCGCCTCGCGGCTGGCAGGCTGGATGGTGAACTCGCCCCGCCCGTCGGAGGCCCAGGTCCAGGCGTCCTCCGCGCCGGCCTTGCGCGAGGTCACCTCGACGCGGTCGGCGACCATGAAGGCGGAATAGAAGCCGACGCCGAACTGGCCGATCAGGCTGGGCCGCTCCTCCGGCTTCGCCTCGGCGAGCTTCTGGCCGAAGGCGCGGGTGCCGGAACGCGCGATGGTGCCGAGCTGGTCGATCAGCTCCTCGCGGGTCATGCCGATGCCGGCATCCTCGATCGCCAGCGTGCGGCCGGGCTTGTGCGGCCGGATGCGGATGGCCGCTCCCTCGGGCAGCGCTAGCGCGGGGTGGGTCAGGCTCTCGAAACGCCGCCGGTCGATGGCGTCGGCGGCGTTGGCGACCAGTTCGCGCAAAAAAATCTCGCGCTCGGAGTAGAGCGAGTGAACCACCAGGTCCAGCAAGCGCCCGACCTCGGCGCCGAAGTCGTGTCGTTCGATCGGGGTATCGGTTTCGGTCATGTCGTGCGGCCCTCTTTGGTGGCCGCGCATATGCAATCGGCGGCGCCGATTTTCAATCCGGCTTACGTCCCCGCGGACTCCGCCAGCCGCCCGGTCAGCAGCACCTTGCCGCCGTAGCCGCGGACCAGGTCCGCCTCGGCCGGGCGTCGCGTGCCGGCTAGGATATCGGGGCGCAGGGTGCCGATCAGGTCGGCGCCGTCGCCGCCGCCGATGACCACCACCAGATCGACGCAGCCCAGGCTGGCCAGCCGGGCGGCGCGCACCGCCTCGGGCTGTTCCGGATGGTTCGGGCCCTTGTGCCGCCGTACCGAGGCGTCGTCGTAGAGGGCGACCACCAGCCGGTCGCAGGCGGCCCGGGCCTGTTCCAGCAGGTGGATATGGCCGGCACGCAACGGGTCGAAGCGGCCGAACACCAGGCCGGTCTTCCACCCCCGCCGGCGCCAGCGTTCCGCCCGCTCGGCGACCTGTTCGCGCGGCACGATCTTGTCCAGCACGCCGCCCTGCGGCGACAGCGCGGCGATCAGGTCGCCCGGCCGCACCACCGCCGTGCCGATCCGGCCCAGCACGATGCCGGCGGCCAGCGTCGCCAGTTGGGCCGCCACCGGCAGGCCGAGACCGGCCGCCATGCAGGCCGCCACCACCGCCATCGCGCTGTCGCCGGCGCCGGCGAGGTCCATCACGTCCGGCGCATCGACGGGAAAGTTCAGCGGGGCGGCGTCGCTGACCAGGGTGATGCCGGCCTCGGGGCTGGTCACCATGATCGCGCCGATGTCGTGATGGCGCCGCACCTGTTCGGCCGCCGCCACGAACCCCTCGTCGGTGTCGGGCGGAACGGTGCAGGCGCGGGCGAGATCGCGCCGGGTGGTCAGCAGGACGTCGGCGCCGGCGTAGCGTTCATAGTCGCGGCCCCGCAGGTCGGCGACGATCTTCCGTCCCAATTGCCGCGCCGCCCCGATCAGCCGGGCGGGGACGCTGCCGGCCAGCACGCCCTTGTGGTAGTCGGACAGCACCGTGACGGTGGTGGCCGCCATCGCGTCGCGGGCGATCCGCAGCAGCCGTTCGGCCAGCATCGGGTCGATCGCCGCGGTTTCCTCGCGGTCGGCGCGCAACAGCGGGTGGCCATGATGGCCGCCCTGGGCGATGAAGCGGGTTTTCGCGGTGGTGCGCCGACCCCCCTGCACAAGCAGCCAGGGTTCCACCCCGGGCAGCCCGCCGATCAATCCGGTCAGCTCCGAGCCGGCGGCATCGTCGCCCACCACCGACACGAACGCCACCCCGCAGCCCAGCGCGTCCAGGTTGCGCATCACGTTGCCCGCCCCGCCGGGGACCGCGAATTCGCGGTGCACCTTCAGGATCGGCACCGGCGCTTCCAGGCTGATCCGCTCGATATCGCCGTAAACGTAACGGTCCAGCATGATGTCGCCGACCACCAGCACGCTGGTGTTCGCCAGGCGACGGACCGCGCCGACGAGGTCGGTGGCTTGCATACTGACGCCCTAGCGCCGACCGGGGGCGGGAAGCAAGCTAGCTTTGCAGGAAGCCCATCCGGTCGCCTTCCAGCACCAGGCAGGTCAGCGCGCCGCCCAGGTAGGCGCCTGTGTCGATACCGATGCGGTTATGCCGTATGACCGGTTCGCTGTCGGGGGTGTGGCCATGCACCACCACGGCGGGAAGGTCGCCGTTGAACGACAGGAAGGGCTCGCGGATCCACAGCATGTCGAGGCGCGACTGGCGCGTCAGCGGGACCTCCGGGCGTAGGCCGGCGTGCACGAACAGGTAGCCGCCGGCGGCGTGCATCAGCGGCAGGCCGCGGACGAATGCCTGGTGGCGGGGCGGCACGGCGGCGGCCCAGTCGCGGGCGCGGGCTCGCAACGGCACGTCCCAACTCTCCAGCGAGGTGTCGCCACCGTTGGCCAGCCAGTGCGGCGCCGCATCCGCCCGCGCCAGCGCCAGCACCATCATGTCCTCGTGGTTGCCCATCAGGTTGACGACTCGTGGCCCCGGGCCGTCGCCGGCGTGCGGGAAGGGTTGCAGCAGCGTCTCGATCACCCCGGCGCTGTCCGGCCCGCGGTCCACGTAGTCGCCCAGGTGGACGACCTGCGCCTCGGCCACCGGCCGGGCGGCGAGGTCGCGCGCGATCTCGCGGTGCATCTGGCGCAACTGGTCCGAGCAGCCGTGCACGTCGCCGACCGCGTAGACGCGCAAACCGTCGGGCAGCGTGGCTGGCGCTAACGTCAGGGTAATCATGGCGCCGCAGTCTAGCGCAGGCCGCGGAAGGAGCGGGCGGAATATGCAGCAGCCCATCGAGGCGGAAACCGCGCCGGGAACGCGTGCCGAGGGCTGTGGCGGACCGGAACGATTGCTGCTGGAGGCGGCACGCCGCGCCGGCCGTTCGCCGCAGGGGCGGATGGCGCTGGTGCTGCACCTGTCGCGGTTGGCCGCGCCGGGTCCGCGGCCGCACCACCGGCGCATCGCCCGCGCCATCCTGGACGACACCGCGCTGCGTCACGACGGCCAGGTCTTCGCGCTCGGCAATGGCGACATGGTGCTGCTCTGCGCCATGGCGGCACAGGGCCAGGCGCCGGCGGCGCGACCCCTGTACGGCCTGGCGCTGTCCGATCCCGCCGCCGTGTCCGCCACCATGGCCGCCCTGCTGCGGGTCGACCTGCCCAATCCGGCCGACGTCGCCACGGTCTGGCGGCTGCAGGAATCGCTGGCGGCATTCACCGCCTATGCCGCCGAGCGCGTGGCGGAAAGCGGACTGGCGCTGGCCCCGCCGGAGCCGCCCGCCGCCGGGCCGGCGGAACCGACCGTGGTGGTGGGCGCCATCGCGGCGATCGCCGAGGGACCGGCGAACAACGACTTCATGCAGCGCCAGCTCGGCGTGCTGGTGCCGTACCATTCCGCTGCCGCGGCTGGGCTGCCGCTGCTGCCGCTCTACCGGGAACTCAGCTTTTCGATCGCGGCGCTGGAGGCGCGCCTCGCCGCCCCCGGTCAGGCCGCCGCAGACCCGTTCCTGTTCCGCCATCTGGCCGGCCGCCTGGATCCTCGCATGCTGGCGCTGTTGGCCGATGCCGCGGGCACCGGCGGAGCGCTGGACATCGCCGCCGGCCCGCGCGCCGCGCCGCCGCACATCAACCTGACGCTGCCCGCCATCCTGTCCGACGGGTTTGCCCGCCTCGCGGCGCGGTGCCGCCGTTGCGGCGTGGCCGCGGGGATCGAGGTGACCCTGGTCGAGGCCTGCGGCGATGCCGCCGCATTCGCGCGCGCCCGTGGCGTGCTCGCCGACGCCGGGCTGAAGCTGGTGCTCGACGGGGTGTCGTACCTGGCGCTCCTGCTGGCCCAGCCCGGCACCCTGCGCCCGGATCTGCTGAAGCTGAACTGGTCGCCCCGCCTGCCCGATCTGCCGGCCGAGGAACGCCTTGAGCTCGCCGCCGCGCTGGAGCGGATCGGCCCGGACCGGGTGGTGCTGCATCACGCCGAGACCGAGGCGGCGTTGCGCTGGGGCATGGCGCAGGGCCTGCGCCGCTTCCAGGGCCGCCACGTGGACGCGATCCTGGCAGCCGGGCGCATCCTCGCCTGTCCGCAGGCCACGGGTTGCACGGTGCGCCAGTGCATGGACCAGGGGGCTGCCATCGCGCCGCCCTGCGCCGCATGAGCAACCTCGCCCCACGGGCTTTGTCGGAGGAGGCCCAGGAACAGCGCGCCGACGCCGAGCGCCTGCGCACCCTGGCGCGGGGCTGCGTCACCGCCGGCATCGCCCGCCGGGCGCTGCTGTTGCGGCTGTCGCGGCTGCCCGAGGAGCTGAAGCGGCCGCACCACCTGCGGCTGGCACGCTCGGCGCTCGACCCGCTGACCTTCGCCGACCGGGCGCGGCTGTTCCGCCTGCCCAACGAGGACGTCGCCGTGGTCTGGCGTGGCGAGGCGGCGGAGGCGCTACGCACCAGCCTGGACGCCGTGCTGCACCTGTTCGCCGACGCCGGCGAGCGGGCGCCGGAGCCGGCGGCGTTGCTGTTCACGCTTGGCCTGCCCGAGGATGCCGGCACCCTGCTGCAGGCCATCGAGGAATCGCTGCCGATCGGGGACGATGACGCCAACAAGGCGACGCCGGCCGGGGCCGCGCCGACCGAGCCGCTCGACCCGCCCGCGCTGGCCGCGCTGGAGGGTGCGCTGGCCCAGGCCGACGTGGCGCGCTTCATGCGCCGCCGGCAGATCGCCGAACGCCTGCCGGAGGGGGGATTCCGGCTGCTCTGGGAAAAGCGCGCCCTGTCGGTGGCCGAGATCGCCGCGACGCTGACGCCCGACCGGGCGATCCGGGCCGACCCCTGGCTGTTCCGCCGGCTGACTCGCACGCTGGACCGCCGCATGCTGGCGCTGCTGGCCGCCCCGCAGGAGCTGCGCGATGCCGGGCCGTTCGGGCTGAACCTCAACGTCGCCTCGATCCTCTCGCCCGAGTTCCTGCGCTTCGATGCCGCCCTGCCAACGGCGCTGCGCGGCCAGGTGGTGATCGACCTGCTGCTGGCCGACGTGATGGCCGACCCGGCCGCCTTCGTGTTCGCCCGGGATTTCGCCCGGGGTCGCGGCTACCTGCTGCTGCTGCGCGGGGTCACCTCCGATCTGCTGGACGCCTTTCCGCTGCGGCGCATCGGGCTCGACCTGCTGCAACTGCGCTTCTCGCCCGAGCTGGCCCGGGTCGATGCGACCCTGCCCGACGCCGATCACATCGTGCTGAGCCGGGCCGATACCGGCACCGCCCTGGCCTGGGGGCGCGCCCACGGCATCATGCTGTACCAGGGCCTCGCGGCCGTCCCCACGGGTCCGCGCGCCGCGTTGGCCGCGTAGCGCCATTCTGGCCCTTGGCGATCGGGCCGCCGCGGCCTAATCCCCGCCCATGGATGTCATCTCGGCCGACGGACTGACGAAGCATTACGGGGACACGCTGGCGGTCGATGACATCGCCTTCGCGGTGGCGGCCGGCGAGACCGTCGGGCTGCTCGGCGGCAACGGCGCGGGCAAGACCACCACCATCGCCATGCTGCTCGGCCTGCTGATCCCCACCGCCGGCACCATCCGCATCCTCGGCCACGACATGGCGCGCGACCGCTTCGCCGCCCTCGCGCGGATGAATTTTTCCTCCCCCTACGTGGCGCTGCCGCAGCGGCTTACCGTGGCGGAGAATCTGCGGGTCTATGGGCATCTCTACGACGTGCGCCATACCGACGCCCGGATCGCCGAACTGGCCGGGGAACTCGACCTCGGCGACCTGCTCGACCGTCCGGCCGGGCAGCTCTCGGCGGGGCAGAAGACCCGGGTGGCGCTGGCGAAAGCGCTGATCAACCGGCCGGAAGTGCTGCTGCTCGACGAACCCACCGCCAGCCTCGACCCCGACACCGGCGACCTGGTGCGCTCCTGGCTGGAACGCTACCGGGCCGAAAGCGGCTGCACCATCCTGCTGGCCTCGCACAACATGGCCGAGGTGGAGCGGCTGTGCGGCCAGATCCTGATGATGAAGAAGGGCCGCATCGTCGACCGCGGCAGCCCCGCCGATCTGCTGAACCGCTACGGGCGCGACGACCTGGTGGAGGTGTTCCTCGACATCGCCCGCGACCGGCAGCGGGAGCCGGTGCTGTGATCCGCCCGGCGGCGCGGCGCGTCTGGGGGCTGATGTACCGCCATATCGCGCTGTACCGGCGGTCCTGGCCGCGGCTGCTGGAGCTCGCGTACTGGCCGACGCTGACGATGTGCATCTGGGGCTTCACCGCCAGCTTCTTCGCCGCCCGGGTGGGCAGCGCCGGGGCGGTCGCCTTCGGCATGCTGCTGGGCGGGGTGCTGCTGTGGGAGATCGCGCTGCGCAGCCAGATGGGGGTGGCGATCTCGTTCCTGGAGGAAATCTGGTCGCGCAACCTGGGCCATGTCTTCGTCAGCCCGCTGCGGCCGTGGGAACTGCTGGCGGCGCTGATCGCACTGTCGGTGGTGCGCATGGCGGTGGGCGTGCTGCCGGCGGTGCTGCTGGCCTGGGTGCTGTATGCCTTCAACCTGTTCTCGATCGGCCCGATGCTGATCCTGTTCGCGATCAACCTGATGGCGATGGGCTGGTGGGTGTCGCTCGGCGTGGTCAGCCTGATCCTGCGCCACGGCGCTGGGGCCGAGGCGCTGGCCTGGTCGGTGCTGTTCGCGCTGACGCCGTTTTCCGCCGTGTATTACCCGGTCTCGGTGTTGCCGGTGTGGCTCCGCCCGCTGGCACTGGCGCTGCCCTCCGCGCACGTCTTCGAGGGCCTGCGCACGCTGTTGCAGCAGGGCACGATCGCCTGGGGCCACATGGCCTGGGCGAGCGGGCTGAATGCGCTGTGGCTGTGCGCGGCCGGGCTGCTGTTCATGCTGGAATTCCGCTCGGCGCGGGAACGCGGCGCATTGCTGACGATGGGCGAATAGTGATGACCGAGACGCATTTTTGGCTGATCCGCCACGCCGCGGTGGAGGAGAACGCGCGGACCTACCTGTATGGGGTCATGGATGTGGACCTGTGCCCGCACAGCCTGGCCGCGCAGGGGGCGATGTACCGGGCGCTGGCACGGCGCATGCCGCGGCCGGCGCATTGGGTGGCGACCCCGCTGTCGCGCACCGCACGCACCGCCGAGGGCATCTTCGGCGCCGGCTATCCGGCCGCGCCGCTGGCGGTCGAGCCGGGGCTGATCGAGCAGGACCTGGGCGAGTGGCAGGGACTGCCACACGCCGAGTTGCCGGCGAAACTGAGCCGGCCCGCCCATGCCTTCTGGCCGCTGGCCGGCGACGAACGCCCGCCCGGGGGCGAAAGCATGGCCGAGGTGGTGGCCCGGGTCGGCGCCACCCTGGAACGACTGGCCGGCGAACAGGCGGGCCGCGACGTGGTGGCGGTGAGCCACGGCGGCACCATCCGCGCCGCGGTGGCCTACGCACTGGGCATCGGCGCGGATAACGCACTCCATCTGTCCGTGCACAACCTGTCGCTGACGCGGCTGGAACGCCACGCCGGGGGGTGGCGCGTGGTGTGCGTGAATGCGGCGGTGGGGGAGGAATAAGAGAAGGCCAGGGCTCTGCCCTGGACCCGCAAAGGGCCGGGAGGCCCTTTGATCCCGTTACTTTTCGAGGCTGTACAGGTAGCCATCAGCCCCGCTGGCCGACCACCGTAAGCCAGCCACCGCCGACCATGGCGGCGATACCGGCCATGCAGTACCACATCTCCTTGGTGAAGCGGCCGGTCAACGCGTTGGACAAGTGGTCGAGAGGCGCCTGCGAGGCGTACCAAAAGAACCCGAGTAATACCACGCCGGATACCAAGATCATGGAACCTGCAATCTGGAACGGTTTCATCGTCGATCTCCAAAATTCCGTGCGGTGACGTCGTCAACCGGCGCAGTGATGGTCGACACCCTCGATTTACTAGGAAGAATCCCTATTCTTTATGGAATGTATACTACCAGCAACGCGGGACCGCTGTGCAGACTCGGAATCTACTCACTCAAGGCATGGCCCGGGGTGGCAGAGCGGGCGGCTGAAAGCCCACAGATGCTCGATGCGGACGATGACCGGGGTTCGAGGCCCAGGGCGGGGCCGGCGGAGGATCAGCCGGAGCGGAGGCGGGGCGGCGGGAGCCACCAGGGGCGGGCGGCGCGGCTGGGCGGGGGGTCGCGGAGCCACGGCGGCGGGGTGGGGCGGACGACCGCGGGAGCCGGGGGCGGTT
>CAYWOW010000024.1:0-33636 GCA_964459005.1 uncultured Acetobacteraceae bacterium | reverse complement strand
CGCGGCAGCAGGCCGGGCGAGGCCTCCGCGACGAGCGTGAAGCGAACGGCGGCGTGCTGGCCCACCAGGGCCCAAGGCTCGAATGACATGTAAGGAAAGACTCCGGACGGGAAGACGGGATCGCGCGCGCAGGCAGACCGGGCTGCTCAGGCAGCCCGGAAAATAATTCGCGCGATCATGGTCCGGCGGGTCATGGGAGGCACTCTACACGGTTCGCCCGCCTATGGCCACACCAATTCTGGCAGCCGCAGCAGCGGGAAGCGCCCGGCGGTCAGGGTGCGGTCGCGCAGGGTCAGGGGCAGCACGACCTGCGGGGTGCCGCCGCCCTCCGGGACCTTGGCGAGAATCGCCAGGATGCCCCTGGCGGCCAGGGCCGCCCGCGGCGCCAGCGTGCCGGATGCGGTCAGGGTGTCAAGCGTGGCGTCGTAGCCGACCATCCGGGCCGTCGCGACGCCCTGGGGCTGCATATGCTCGTCCAGCGTCATCGTGGCGCTGGCCGACAGGCCGAGCGGTCCCCAGCCCAGCGCCAGGCGGCGCAGCTCCAACGTGCCGCCGCCGTCGCGCCAGGCGGCGGCGTGCGTGGCAAGGTCGGGGGCACCGGGCAGCGGGCCGGTCAGCGCGGCGTCGAATGAAATCGAGGTGATGCGCGGGCCGAGCGGCCAGGGCCGGCCGTCCTGCATGGGCGGCAGGCCGATCGCCTCGGCGCTGCCGGTGATCGTCAACGCCTCCTCGCCGCGGGCGGCGGCGATCCGGCTGTCGGTGTGCAGGGCCAGCGTGGCGATGTCGATCGATCCGCCCGCCACGGCGGCGTGCAGCCCGGAGGCGGCAAGCTCGGCCGACAGGGTTGGCGCGCCGGGATCGAGCGGCAGGGTCAGTTCGAACTGCCTGGCGGCGAAGGCGAACTCCGGCAACCCGGACAGGCGCAGGTGCTGCTGGCCGCCGACGCGGATGCGCAACTGCCGTGGCCGCAGCAACGCCACCGCCAGCTCGGTGTTGGCGGCCCGCCAGGACAGGCCGTCGGGTAGGTCGGCCTCGCCGCCGGCGAGCGCGAGATCGGGCACCACGATGGCCGCCGCCACCGGCCAGCCCGCCCGCACCGGCGCGCCGGCGGAAATCGTCCAGCCCGCCGCACGATTTTGCGCCTGCCAGGCCGTCAACTCGTCTTCCAGCCGGCCGGTGGCGAACCACCACAGGCCGGTATGAGTAACGGCCAGCACGGCCAGGGCGGCCAGGAGGCCGAGCAGCAACCGGTGTGCGGCGGAGCGCGGGCGGGGCGGGGGCATGACGGGTGCTTATAGGCCGGTCCGGCAGTGGCGGAATACCGGGCTCACGCCGGCGCGGCCCTCCCGGTGCGTCACTATCCCCAATCCGCACAGGCCGGTCGCCGGTACCGCGCCATTATCGGGGCTGTGGGTATTGTCAGGCATTTACGGAAATGTTCTCGGCTTGCGTCATAGTTTCGCAGGTGCTTCGTCCCCAGAATTGTCCACAGGGTGCCCGCGGCGCAACGCGGCGTAACCCTCGGCATAGGCCCGCGTCAGCCGCGTCAGCAGTTCGTCGCGCGGCAGGCCCGCTGGCAGCGCCGGCAGGACGGCGATCTGGATGGTGCCGGGGCGTTTGCGGAAAGAGCGCCGTCCCCAATAGAGGCCGGAATCGGTCACGACTGGGATGACCGGCAGGCCGGTGCGGGTCGCCAGCGCGGCGACGCCGGGTTGCAGCTTCACGCTGACGCCCGGGGCGACACGGGTGCCCTCCGGGAAGATCACGATCTGCCGCCCCTCGGCGATGGCCGCGACGGCACGCCGGATCAGCGCGCGCATGGCCGGCGCGCCGGCGTCGCGGTCCACCGGGATCATGCCGCCGCGCACCAGCAACGTGCCGAACAGCGGCACGCGCGTCAGCTCGCGCTTGATGATGAATACGCAGTCCGGCACCAGCAGCAGCCAGACGATGGTGTCGAAGGCGGACTGATGCATCGGCGCGATCAGCGCCGCACCGGAGACCGGCAGGCGCTCATGGCCGGTCACCACCCAATCGATGCCGCAAATCCGGCGCGCCCCGGCCAGCAACAACCGGGCCCAGCCCCGTGCCACCACCATCACGGCCCGCCCATCCCGGGTGAACAGGCCGTGCCAGAGACTTATGGCGAAGGTCGCGCCGTACAGCCAGGCGTTGAATGCCAGCGAGCGGAGCAAGGTCATCCGCCAGTCCTTTCTTCCACCATGGGCTTTTCTTCAGGCCCGGGTCTGTCCTCGCGAGACGGCGTCGTCAGGGTCTCGCCGCGCGGGCCAAGCGCCGAAAGGCCGGCCTCGGCCGCCAGCCACTTGCTGTATTCGCCGGCCAACAGGCGCAGCGCGGTGAGGCCGGGCTGGCGCATCGCCGGCGGCAGCACCGGCGCCGGGTACAGCGCCAGCCCCGGCATCGCCCGGGACAATTCGGCGAGCGCGCGCGGCATGTGGTAGCCCGCGGTGACCACGATGAGCGATGCCAGGTCGTTGGCGCGCGCCCACTCGGCGGTTTCGGCGGCGTTGCCGCGCGTGGTGGTGGCGGCGCGGCCGAGCGTCACGCGGCCGCGCAGCGCGGGGTCGACGCCGGCCCGGTGGGCCAGTTCGGCGAAGTCGGCGGCACCGCCCACGCCGGAGATCAGCAGCACCCGCGCCCGCCCCTCGGCCAGCAGCTTCAGCGCGGTTTCCACCCGTTCGGCGCCCCCGGTCAACGCGACGATGCCGTCGGCGGCCGCCGGCGGTTCGGCGGTGACCCAGGCCGCGTGCAGGAACCAGATGAAGCCGGCCGCCCAGGCCAGCGCCAGCGCGGCGAGCAAAATCAACAGCGCGACCAGCCGCCGCGTCCTCACGGCAGCCGCCGCAACCAGCGCCGGACGGTGCCCTGAGCCGTCAGGAAGCCGATCGCCGCCGTGGCCATGGGCAGCGCCGGCAGGACCAGCCACAGCGGCCCGGGCAGGACGGCCAGCAAGGCAAGCCCAGATGGGTCCGCCACCCCTTCCGGACGGGCGGCGGCGAACGGAGCGACCAGCCACGCGAGAGCCAGCAGCACCGGCAGCGCGGCCAGTGCGCCGAGCAGACCCCCCACTGCTGCCAGCGCGGTGGTGCGCCCGGCGAAGCGGTTGGCGATGTAGCCGTCGGTGGCGCCCAGCCCGTGCACGATTTCGATCGCCTCGCGCCGCGCCGCCAGCCCCGCTCGGGTCGCAATCGCCACGACCGCCGCGGCGACGGCGGCCACCACGGCCAGGGCCAGCCAGGCGCAGGCTTGCAGGCTGCCGGCCAGCAGGCTGAGCCGCTGCATCCACACGCCGTGGCTTTCGGTCAGCGTGCCCGGGACGGCGGTGGCCAGGCGGGAAGCGAGCTGTTCCGGATCGGCGGCCCCGGGCGCGAGACGCACCGCGATGACGCCAGGAAGGGGAATCGACAGCCGCTCGTCCCCGCCGCCCAGCCACGGCCGCAACAGGTCGGCCAGTTCGCGATCCGACAGGGCATGCGCGCTGGCCACGCCCGGGGTGTCGCGCAGCACGTCGAGCGCGCGGTCGATCCGGGCTTGGCCGTTTTCCTCGCCGTTCGGCCGCGGCACCTGCACGGTCAAGGCGGATCCGGCGCCTTCCTGCCAATGCGCGGCGAGGGCGCGCACCCCAACCTCGCCGGCCAGCGCCAGCGCGGCCAGGAACGCCATCGCCGCCACCAGCAGCGGCAGCATGCGGTCGCTGAACGCCCGGCGCAGGCCGAGGTCGTCAAACCGCGCGGGCCGAAGCGGGTTCCTAGTCACGGGCGAACAGACGGCCGCTGTCGAGCCGCAGCGCGGCGCCGGGATGGCGCGCGACCAGCGTGTCGTTGTGGGTGGCCACGATCACCGTCGTGCCGAGCCGGTTGAGTTCGGCCAGCAGCACCATCAGCCGCTCGGCCTGGGTGTCGTCGAGATTTCCGGTCGGCTCGTCCGCCAGCAGCAGGTCCGGCCGGTTGACGACGGCGCGGGCGATGGCGACGCGCTGCTGCTCGCCGCCGGACAGCTCGGCGGGGCGGGTCTCGCCGGCCTTCTCGAGTCCCACCCAGTGCAGCATCGCGGTGACGTCGGCGCGGATCTGGCCCTCCGGCCGGCCGGCGATGCGCAGCGGCAGGGCGACGTTGTCGTAGGCCGACAGATGCGGCAGCAGACGGAATTCCTGGAACACCATGCCGATTCGCCGGCGCAACGCGGGCAGCGCCCGGCGCTCCGCATGTGCCACCTCGGTGCCCATGACGGTCAGCCGTCCGCTGGTGGGACGGACCGCGAGGTGCAACAGGCGCAGCAGGCTGGACTTGCCGGCGCCGGACGGACCGAGCAGCCAGCGGAAGCCCCCCTTGGGAACGGCGAAGCTGACGTCGTGCAGCACCTCGGGCCCGGGCCGGTCGGCCCCGGCCGGATGGTACTGCAAGCCCACGCTTTCCAGTTGTACCATGGCGGTGTTCTGCCACCGAACCGCCCCGCGCCGGAAGAGAGGTGCGAGCGGACGTTGCAACGCCGGCGCGTACAACCCAATATCGGACCGACCTGAAAGCGAATCGGATGCGACTGGACTGCCCGTCCTGCCAGGCTTCCTACGACGTCCCCGACGACCGGCTCGGCGCCGGAACCCGGCGTCTGCGTTGCGCGTGTTGCGCGCATGAGTGGACTTTCGTGCCACCGGCGCCGGAACCCGCGCCGCCCCCGCCCCCACCCCCTGTGCTGCATGTGCCCGTCGCGCCGCTGGCGGCCGAGCCGCGGCTGGCGCGCACGCCCTCATTCCCGCCCTACGACGCGCCACCGCCCCGCCGCCGGGGGGCGCTGGCGGCCTGGGCGGTGAGTATCCTTGTGCTCGCCGGGCTGGGGTTCGCGGCGGTGCATTTCCAGGCCGAGATCATGCAGGGCTGGCCGCCCAGTCAGCGCGTGTATGCGGTGTTCGGCGTGGGGCCGCACTGAAACCGGCGGCGGGCTGGAGCGGGTGAAGGGAATCGAACCCTCGTGTGCAGCTTGGGAAGCTGCCGTTCTACCATTGAACTACACCCGCGCGCCGCCCGGTTTATAGGCAAGCGGACAGGCCGGCGCAACGGCGAGCATTGACGCCCCGGCCCGGCTCGTTCATAGAAACCACGCCGGATGCGTCCGGCCCTCGTGATTTGTCCGGCCGGATTGCGGCGAGGTGAAACAAGCGCGCTAAAGAGGCCCAGCGGCATTGCGTTTTGCTGGAGCGCAGTCAACCGCGGCTTCACGGTCGGCCCAACCATTTGCGAGGGCCAAGTCCGATGACCAGTTCCCCGACTTACCGTCCCGCTACCCTGCTGGTGCAGGGCGGCATCGAGCGCAGCCCGTTCGGCGAAACCGCCGAGGCGCTCTACCTCACCTCCGGCTTTGTCTACGACGACGCCGAGCAGGCCGAGGCCACCTTCAAGGGCACGGTCGACCACTACCAGTACTCGCGTTTCGGCAATCCCACCGTGGCGATGCTGGAACGCCGGCTGGCGCTGATCGAGGGGGCGGAGGCGTGCTGCGCCACCGCCACCGGCATGGCGGCGGTGAACGCGGCCTTGTTCGCTCCGCTCAAGGCCGGCGACCGCGTCGTCGCCTCGCGCGCCCTGTTCGGGGCCTGCCATTGGATCGTTTCCACCCTGTTGCCGCGCTTCGGCATCGAGAGCGTGTTCGTCGACGGCGCCGATCTGGCGCAGTGGCGCGCGGCGCTCGCCAGGCCGGCGGCGCTGGTGCTGCTGGAGAGCCCGTCCAACCCGATGCTGGAAATCGTCGACCTGCGCGCGGTGGCCGACCTGGCGCATGCCGCCGGCGCGATCGTGGTGGTGGACAACGTGTTCGCGACCCCGCTGTTGCAGAAGCCGCTGCAACTCGGCGCCGATGTGGTGGTGTACTCCTGCACCAAGCACATCGACGGCCAGGGCCGCGTGCTCGGCGGCGCCGTGCTCGGCGCGAAAAAGTGGATCGAGGAGACGTTGCAGCCGTTCGTCCGCAACACCGGCCCGGCGCTGTCGCCGTTCAATGCCTGGCTGCTGCTGAAGGGGATGGAGACGCTGGCATTGCGCGTCGAGGCGGGGTGCCGCAACGCCGCCGCCCTCGCCGACTTCCTGGCAGCCCAGCCCGGGGTCGCGCGGGTGTGGTACCCGACCCGGGCCGACCATCCGCAACGCGCGCTCGCGATGGCGCAGGCCAGCGCCGGCGGCACGGTGGTGACATTCGAGATCGCTGGCGGCAAGGACGCCGCTTTCCGGGTGCTCAACGCGCTGCGGCTGGTGCGGGTGTCGAACAATCTCGGCGATTCCAAATCGCTGGCCACCCATCCCGCGACCACCACGCACATGAAAATCGGCGTCGAGGAACGCGCCCGGCTGGGCATCACCGACGGCGTCGTGCGGCTGTCCGTCGGGCTGGAGGATGTCGAGGACCTCAAGGAGGACCTCGGTCAGGCGCTGGCGACGCTGTCGGGCGGCTAGGCGCTGGACAAAGACCCGGCGCGGTGTGTCATCATCCGCGCCGGGCCGGCTGCCCATGGACGCGCCATGAGCGACAACTTCAGCAAAACCACGCGGGATATCCGCGTCAGCGTGCGGTCCTTCTTCCTGGCCGACCAGTCACGGCCGGACGAGGGCAAATTCATGTGGGCCTACCGCATCCGCATCGAGAACCTCGGCCGCGAACCGGTGCAGTTGCTGCGCCGGACCTGGCATATCACCGACGCGCACGGCCGCATCCAGACCGTCAAGGGCGCCGGCGTGATCGGCCAGCAGCCCGTGCTGGAGCCGGGCGAGACCTTCGAATACACCTCCGGCACGCCGCTGGAGACGCCGTCGGGATTCATGACGGGCCTCTACCACATGATCGCCACCGCCACCGGCGAGGCGTTCGACGTGGCGATTCCGGCGTTCAGCCTGGACAGCCCGCACCAGGACGGCCGGGTGCACTGAACCGCCGCCGCCGGCTTGCGGCTTTGCCACGCGCGCCCATATGCCGAGCTGTCGCACGCGATTGGCGCCGCAGGGGCGGGCCATATCCACATTCCAGGAAGCGCTCCGGTGAACATCACCACGTCTCCCGACCGTCGGCCGGCCGATCCGGCGGGCACCTCGAAGCGCCCGACCCGCGAGGAAGCCGAGGCGGCGGTCCGCACGTTGCTGCTATGGGCCGGCGACGATCCCGGCCGCGAGGGGCTGCAGGGCACGCCCGACCGCGTCGTGCGTTCCTACGAGGAGTTCTTCGCCGGCTACCACGTCGATCCGGTGGCGCTGCTGGAGCGCACCTTCGAGGAAACCGACGGCTACGACGAGATCGTGCTGCTGCGCGACATCCGGCTGGAGAGCTACTGCGAGCACCACATGGTGCCGATCATCGGCCGCGCGCACGTGGCCTATCTGCCGCACCGCCGCGTGGTGGGGATCAGCAAGCTCGCCCGGCTGGTGGACGCCTATGCCAAGCGGCTGCAGATCCAGGAAAAGCTGACGGCGCAGATCGCCAACACCATCAGCGACGTGTTGCAGCCCCGTGGCGTCGCCGTGATCATCGAGGCGCAGCACCAGTGCATGACCACCCGCGGCATCCACCGGCCCGGCGTGTCGATGGTGACCAGCCGCATGCTCGGCGCCTTCCGCGACGACCCGAGTACCCGGCGCGAACTCCTCGCCATGGTCGGCCGATCCACGGTCACCGGCATCGACTAAGCAGGATTCGCTTGATCGTGCCACGTTCGGGGCGTTGCCCCGGACCCCACCCGGGCTCCGCCCGGGACCCGCCAAGGGCCGGGAGGCCCTTGGAACCCACTACTTTCTTGGCTGCGCAGCCCCGAAAAGAATGGATTATCAAGGCTCTGCCTTGATTGGGGTCCAGGGGCGAAGCCCCTGGCAGGTCGAGGGCAGCGCCCTCGTCTTGCTTCACCCGGTTTTGGCGCTCGCCGGCGGCGGGGGTGGCGGGGTGGTGCCCAAAACCCGGAAGCTGGTCCACGGGCTCTCGACCGCCAGTTCGTCGAAGCGCGCCTTGATGCGGCGGTTCATCTCCCGCGCCACCGCCCAGCGCTGGCCCGGCACCGTCTTCATGCGGGTGCGCAGCACCAGCGCGGTGTCGAGGAACTTTTCCACCCCCATGACGTCGAGGTCGTCGCGGATCGCGCTTTTCCAGTGCGGATCCTGGCGTACGTCGCGGGCCACCGCGCGCAGCAGGTCGGCGACGCGTTCGGGGTCTTCGTTCAGGCCGACGCTGACATCCACCACGGCATAGTCGAAGTCGCGGGTCTGGTTGGTGACCGTGGTGACCGCGCTGAACGGCACGGTGTGCACCGAGCCGTCGATGGCGCGCAGCCGGATGGAGCGGATCGACAGCGCCTCCACCGTGCCGGACAGGCCGCCGAGGCTGACCACGTCGCCCACCTGCATGGTGTTTTCCAGCACCAGGAACAAACCGGTGATGATGTCCTGCACCAGCTTCTGCGAACCGAAGCCGATGGCCAGGCCGATCACGCCGGCACCGGCCAGCAGCGGGCCGGTGTTGACCCCGATTTCGCTCAGTACCATCAGCCCGGCGACACCGAAGACGGTCACCAGCAGGGTGGTGCGCAGCATCGGCAGCAGGGTGCGCAGGCGAGCGGATCGGGTGACCTGGGCCTCGCGCGCCAGCCGGGCCAGATGGAGTTGGATGCCGGCGTTGGTCGCCTCCCATACCACCAGCGCGATCGCCAGCGTGATGCCGATGGTGCCGAGCGCGCCGACGATCCGCCCGCCCAGCGCGCCGCTGATGAACCAGGAGAACGCGTCCACCCCCCAGACCTGGAACAGCACGACGCCCGCCAGCCCGGTGATGGCGGCGGTCAGCAGGGCGTGACCGATCGGCTGGTAGCGGCGCAGCCGCGCCTCCAGTCCGGGGTGGGTGGCCGTGATCGCGGGCGAGACGCGCAACGCGCGGTCCAGCGCGCCATAGGCCGCGATGGCGAGCAGCCGGGCCAGCATCGCGATCACGACGGCCGACGCCACGACCTGCAGCAGGCGCGAGAAGCCGTTCGGCACCTCGAAGGCCCAGACCAGCCAGAGCGCCACCAGGTAAAAGATGGCGATCATGTGCCATCGCGTGGCGATCCGGTTGCGCAGCATCGGCAGCGTCCCGGTATGGCCGTCGGCGGCGCGGATGTGTTCGGCGACCGGGGCGCGGATCTGCAGCACGATGAGGACCAGGCAGAGCAGTACCGCCAGCGAAATCAGCCTGAGCAGCGCCTCGTAGGCGGCGCGATAGAGACCGAACAACAGGCCGATCTCGGCGGCGGCGTAGCCGAACGCCACCAGCGCGGCGAGCCGGCGGGTCCAGCGCAGCAGGTGGGCGGCGCGGTGATCGGATATCCGCACCAGCCGGAGCCGTGGGATCCCGGGGCTGACCAGCAGGCGCATCAGGGCGACCGCCAGCCGGTAGGCGACGGTGGCGTGCAGCACGCCAAGGATGACCAGCTTCGTGGTGTAGCCGTCGGCCAGCGCGCTGCCCGCCATCACGTAGCCGACCGCGAGCAGCACCAGCGCGGGCAGCGCGTCGAGCAGGAAGTGTCCCAACGCGAAAGGCACCCGGTGCAGCAACAGCAGCGCCGGCAACCTGCGGCGCAGTTTCTCGGTCTGGCCGGCTTCGGCCTCCGCCAGGCCGAGTTCCTCCGGCGGCGGTTCGGTGGCATCGCCATTCGGCGCGGTACGCTCCAGCGCGGCTGCCGGCCGGTGCAGCGCATGCCGGATCGCGGCCTCGGCGAGCAGGCCAACGGCGAGCACCAGCAGCAACCGCCAGCCGACATCGAGCACCTGCTGCTGGCGGTCGGGGTCGGTGACCAGTTGCACCAGCCAGTTGCCGAGGGTGGGGAAATCGGCCGCCGCCTCGGCATTGGCCATGACATCGGCCGAGAACCGCGACAGATGCTCGGAGATGCTGGTGAGGATCTGCGCGCCGACGCTGTCGGGGGCGAGCGGGTTGGGAAGCTGGTTCGGCGCCGCGGCCGGCGCGGGCGGCGCGGCGTTCACCGGCGTGGCGGCGGGCTGTCCGATCTGCGGGGTGGCGCGCGCGATCGCTTCCAACACGGTGATGAGCTGGGCGCGTTTGGCGTCGTCGCGCAGCACGTCGAGCGCGGTCTGCGCCTGCGCCCGGGTGAGCGCGGGCTGGGCGGGCGGCGCGGCGGGGTGGGGCGCCTGGGCTGCGGCGCTGCCGGCGAACCAGCCGAGCGCGAGCGTCAAGGCGAGCAGGAAGCGGATCATCTGGGCAGCCGGATCATGCCGGGGGGGCGATGTCAACCTTGTTGCGCCAGCTTGCGGGCAACGACTGGTTTACCATCTCCGGCCGGACCCTGTAGGAGTCTCACGATGCGTACCGTCCTGATGGTCCTGCTCGGCCTGACGATGCTGGGGGTGCTGGGCGTGCTGGCCGCCGGCATGATCGGCCTGGTGCGCGGCGGCGGCGACCCGGTGCGGTCGAACCGCCTGATGCGCTGGCGGGTGCTCCTGCAAGCCGTCGCGCTGGTGCTGTTCGCCGTGTTGCTGATGCTGCTGCGCCCCTAAGCAAGCGGGGCGCGACGTTTGACATGGCAGCCGGGCCGCAACTAAGGTCCGGCCATTCTATTGCATGTGCGAACAGGCGGGCGCAGGCCTCGGCCGGGGCGTCCGGCGGCGGCTGAGTCCGTTCAGGGAACCCCGCTCCGGACCCGGTCCGGCACTCTCAGGAAGCAGCGACAGCCCATGAAGATCCTCGTGCCCGTCAAACGGGTGGTCGACTACAACGTCAAGGTCCGGGTGAAATCGGACGGCACCGGCGTGGAGACCGCCGGGGTCAAGATGTCGATGAACCCGTTCGATGAGATCGCGGTCGAGGAGGCGGTGCGCCTGAAGGAGAAAGGCATCGCCACCGAGGTCGTGGCGGTGTCGCTGGGGGGCGCGGCCTGCGCGGAAACCATCCGCACCGCGCTCGCCGTGGGGGCCGACCGCGGCATTCTGGTCGAGACCGACGTCGACTTGCAGCCGCTAGCGGTGGCGGGGCTGCTGAAGGCGCTGGTGGACCGCGAGCAGCCGCTGCTGGTGATCCTGGGCAAGCAGGCGATCGACGACGACATGGGCGCCACCGGCCAGATGCTGGCCGCCATGCTGGGCTGGCCGCAGGGCACGTTCGCCAGCAAGCTGGTGGTGGACGGCGGCACCATCACCGTCACCCGCGAAGTGGACGGCGGGATGGAGACGGTGGCGCTGCCGTTGCCCGCGGTGATCACCGCCGACCTGCGGCTGAACGAGCCGCGCTATGCCAGCCTGCCCAACATCATGCGGGCGCGCAAAAAGCCGATCGAGACGGTCAGGCCGGCCGATCTGGGGGTCGATCCCACGCCGCGACTGACCGTGCTGAAGGTCGTCGAGCCGCCCCGGCGGCAGGCCGGCAGGAAGCTGGGCTCGGTGGCCGAGCTGGTGGCGATGCTGCGCACGGAAGCGAAGGTGATCTGACCATGACGTCCCTGGTTTTGCTCGATCACGACGGTTCCGCCATCCGGCAGCCCTCGCGTTCGGCGGTGGCGGCGGCGCGGCTGCTGGGCGAGGTGCACGTGCTGGTGGCCGGGCACGGCGTTGCGGCGGCGGCCGCCGCGGCCGCGAGGTTGCCTGGCGTGGCCCGCGTGCTGGTCGCCGATGCGCCGGTGTTCGACCACCTGCTGGCCGAGCCGGTGGCCGCCCTGCTGGTGTCGCTGGCGCCGGCCTACAGCCACCTGCTGGCGGCGGCCGGCGCCGACGGCAAGAGCGTGATGCCGCGGGTCGCGGCCCTGCTCGACGTGCAGCCGATCACCGAAGTGGCCGCGGTCGTGGCGCCCGACACCTTTGTCCGCCCGATCTATGCCGGCAATGCGCTGGCGACGGTGAAGAGCGCGGACGCCCGGCAGGTGCTGACCGTGCGCGCGGCGAGTTTCGATCCGGTGCCGGCCGACGGCGGCAACGCCCCCATCGAGGCGGTGCCCGATACCGCCATGCCGAGCCCCGGCCGCTTCGTCTCGGCCGAGCTGTCCAAAAGCGAGCGGCCGGAACTGACCGCCGCGCGCGTGGTCATCTCGGGCGGGCGCGGCATGCAGAGCGCCGACAACTTCAAGCTGCTCGATGCGATCGCCGACAAGCTCGGCGCGGCGGTCGGCGCCAGCCGGGCGGCCGTCGACGCGGGCTTCGTTCCCAACGACTTCCAGGTCGGCCAGACCGGCAAGATCGTCGCCCCGGAGCTCTATATCGCCGTCGGCATTTCCGGCGCCATCCAGCACCTTGCCGGCATGAAGGACAGCAAGGTGATCGTCGCCATCAACAAGGACGAGGAAGCGCCGATCTTCCAGGTCGCCGATTACGGCCTGGTCGCCGATCTGTTCACCGCGCTGCCCGAGCTGGCGGCCGAACTGGAGCGCGCCTGAATGAACATCGACGTGATGACGCCCCCGGCCGCGGCGGATGCGCGGCCGGACGGCTCGGCGATCGCGCGGGTGGGGGTGATCGGCGCCGGTCAGATGGGCAACGGCATCGCCCATGTGTGTGCGCTGGCCGGCGTGCCGGTGGTGCTGCTGGACGTTCGCCAGGACCTGCTGGACCGCGCCATGGCCACCATGGGCCGCAACATGGACCGCCAGGTGAACCGCGGCCTGATCACCGCCGAGGACCGCGCCGCGGCATTGGCGCGCGTGGCCGTCAGCACCGATTACGCCGCGTTCGGCGACTGCGACCTGGTGGTCGAGGCGGCGACCGAGAAGGAGGAAGTCAAGAAGACGATTTTCCGCACCCTGACGCCGCATCTCAAGGGCTCCTGCCTGATCGCCTCGAACACCTCGTCGATTTCGATCACCCGGCTCGCCGCCGCCACCGACCGGCCCGAAAAATTCATCGGCATGCACTTCATGAATCCGGTGCCGGTGATGAAGCTGGTGGAGATCATCCGCGGCATCGCCACCGACGAGCCGACCTTTCAGGTGACCCTGGCGCTGGCGCACCGGCTGGGCAAGACCACGGCGGTGGCCGAGGATTTCCCGGCCTTCATCGTCAACCGCATCCTGGTGCCGATGATCAACGAGGCGGTCTATGCGCTGTATGAGGGCGTGGCCCCGGTCCTGGCGATCGACAACGCGCTCCGGCTGGGGGCGAACCATCCGATGGGACCGCTGGAGCTGGCGGACTTCATCGGCCTGGACACCTGCCTGAGCATCATGCAAGTGCTGTATGAAGGGTTGTCGGACAGCAAGTACCGGCCCTGCCCGTTGCTGGTGAAATACGTCGAGGCGGGCTGGCTGGGGCGCAAGAGCGGGCGGGGGTTTTATGACTACACGCAGGATCCGCCGCGGCCGACGCGGTGAGCGGGAGCCATAATGTTTGCCGGCGTCACCTTCGACCACATGATCAGCATCGGCGCGACGTGTGAGCCCGCCTGGCATTTTCGGCGTACCGGACGCTACGACGCCAAGGCTCCGTTCGACTGGCTGGTGACGCCCTGGGACAGCTTGAATGCGGTCCTCGATGATGACGGTGCGCGCCTCGGCACGGAGATGGTCGCCGCCAAGGACGGAACCTCGGTCCGCTGTAGCGCATATGACGTGCTGTACCACCACGAATTTCCGCGTGATCCGGGTGGAGCGGTCCGGTTTTCCGCCGGCTTGGTGGCCAGTTGCCGCGCCAAGCTGTTGCACAAGATGCAGCGTCTGCGTGACGTCTGCGAAATGCCTGGCCCGGTGCTGTTCGTGCGGGCGGGACTGGCGACCGACCTCGCGTGGGACAGGCTGCTGCGGGAATCGCTGACGGCCACTGAGGTCAATCGGCTGGTCGCCCGCCTGCGGACGCGGTTCCCAACCCTGGATTTCCGCATCCTGCTGATCGAGATCGCGCCGGAGCGCCCATTGCAGATCGACGAGACGCTGTCGCCGCTTGTCGGGATGGTCAGCCTCGCCCGACAGACCGAGGCGGGATGGTGGCTGTCCGATCAGACCTGGGACGAACTGTTGCGACACATCGACTATCGTCCCGCGGCAACACCCGGCGAGCCGGAACGGTTGTACGGCATCTGACCTGCCGGCGTTGGCGTCAAGCCCCGGCGCCGGCGCTGAGCCGGAGCGCATTGCGACAGATGCTCAGCCATTGGTCGAACAGGATGTCCCAGCTCTCGCCATACGGCCCGACGACGGGGTTCACGCGGTCGATATAGCCGTAGAGCAATCCATCGGCCTGCTGCCTGACCGAACCTGCCGGGTTGTTCATGTCGCTCTGCCAGATGCACAGCAGGGTGTTCGGACCATAGCGCCGCACGCCGGCGTGCAACTGCCGCGCCAGGTCTTCGGAGGCAGCGCTGTGGAATTTGTACATGAAGATCTTGCTGCTGTCCTCGAGCGATTCGATCAACCGGTCGCGCAGCCAGCGCACCCGCGCTGACTGCTTGTGCAACAGCGTGTCCGCATCGACTTCGCCCTCGTTGATGAATGTGTGCAGGCCAAGCCCGAACTTCTGGTCGACGATGAAGTACTCTTTCCAGCCGGTCAGCTCGATCCGGGTGTGCCGAAGTTCGCCGAGCCCGTCAAAGCGGGCGTTGAGCATCGCCACGAGCTTGTCCGCGTGCACGTAGGTCCACCGCAGCAGGCTGAGCGGCTCGGCATCGAAATGCCGCTGCACGAGGCCGAATTCGCAGTTTTCGCCGAGGCTTTCGAACGCCAGCACGAGCGCGCGCGCCGCCGGGTCGTCGAGTCGCTCGATCTGGACCTGACCGATCTCGTTGACCTCTTGCGGCACTCTGGCGGCCGCGCCGGGCGCGGCGTCGCTGGTCTGCGTGTCGTCGATGCCTTCGAGCTGCAGATTCCACGCGGTGCGGCTGAAGCCGCGCTCGACGTTCTCATGGCCCGGAAATCGCAAGCGCAGCTCACGCCAACGCGCCATGGCCGCTGCCCAGTCCTGGCGCGCACTCGATACTTCGGCCAGCACGACGGCAACGTCGGCGTCGTTGGGGAACCGCGTCACCGCGCTTTGCAGGAAGACCTCGGCCTCGTCCAGGCGCCGCAACTTGATCAGCGACAAACCGATGCCGGCAGGTCCGGACGTCGCCTGCGGGAATTCGACGTTGACGCGACCCCAGCGTTCCAGCGATTCGGCAAAGTCGAACCGGTAATAAGCATTCCAGGCGTACTCGATCGCCACCCTGTAGTGATCCGGGCATCGCTCGAGGGCGTCGCGCAGGAGACGGTCGGCTTCGTCGTTGCGGCGCAGCCGGCGCGCACAGATCGCCGCACTCAGGTAGGCCGGAGCGAAGCTGGGATGTCGCCGCCGGATGTCAGCCCAGATCGATTGCGCTTTGGCAAAGTCTCCCGCCTGCTCTGCGCGTTCGGCCACCACCATCGACTCTTCCGGCGAGGCGGGCAGGTCGGGGCACGGTGCGGCGGCTTCCCCCAGCGTCCAGGCCGCCGCGTCGTCGAACTGGCCGGGCCGCGTGTTGACGCCCATCCAGGCATCCGCGAGCGAACCGATATCGATGGCGATGCCACCCAGCTCCCTGATGCGACCGCAATAGACCTTGCCCAACAGGCCAGCGGCGATGAGGAACACCGCGCCGCGCGAGGGCACGCGGATCTCGTTGAGCAGATCGTGGTAGCGGTCGGGGAAATGGGGTTTCTGCCCGGCCGGGCGCAGATGATCGGGAAGCCGCATTTCGCCGGGCACCGGATAGGCCACGACGTTGGCGATGCCGAAGCGGTGCCGCAGCTTCTCCGCCAGCTGTTCATGCGGTCCGATCAGGCCCAGGAAGTCGAGGCCGCCGAGCAGTTCGGCGCAGCCCGGGCTGAGTTCGTGCAGGCGCAGATGCACAAGTGCGTCGGTGAGCCCGCCATGGGCCGACGGCGGGCGAAGACTATCGACCCAGTCGTTCAGCCAGGCGAGGTAGCCGAAATGGCGATGGTCAACGATGAAGCGCGAGGCCGCCGTCACGCCGACCAGATCGGCCTGCGCGACGCTGGCCGTGATCGCACGCCGGAGCGCATCGATATACTCGGGCTGCTCCCGCGACAGGTCGCGATTGAACCAGTTGTGCCAGATCGAGCCGCCCATCGTGTCGCGTTCGGCAACCGTCATGTCCTGGGCCACCGAGGCGTCCCAAGACGCGAGCAGCCGGCCTTCGCCGTCGCCCAGCCGGATGAGCGAGAACGGGCGGCGCTCGACGATGGCCTGCTTCAGTTCGCTCATGGTCGCCTCGGCCGAGCGCCACACCGCAGAAGCTTCCTTCGCCTTTGCCGCTTCGATCACGTGCTCGCGGTCGTACCGGATGGCCAGCCTGGATTGCCCGGTCAGCAGGGCGGCAAGGAAGTGGATATCCTCCGCTCGGCTCGTGTCCATGCGGGCAGCGGCGGCGATGACGCGTTCGTATTGACCCAGCTCGGTCAGCAGCGTCAGGTACCTGATCTGCTGCGTCGACGTCGCCGCTGGCGTGAACACGACGGTTTCGTAGAGGTGCGCGGCATCCTGACGTTGGCTGTGGTAGATCAGCACGTCGGCAAGATCGTCGAGCACGAGGCGGTTCGTCGGGTCGAGCGAATGGGCGACTTCCAGCAGCCTCAGCGCGCGGCGATGGTCGCCGAGACGGCGATGCATGGCGGCCGCACGAAGGTGCGAAATGACATAGGTCGGTTCGGACTGGATGGCCCTCTCGAACCACCGCAGCGCTTCCTCGAAATTGCCGCGACTGGCATGGATGCCGCCGATCTCGATTTCGGTGTAATGGAACGCCGGCAGCAGATCGAACACGCGTTGGAACGTCTCCAGCGCCTGGTCCACCGCGCCGCATACCGACTGTACGACGCCCGCCTTGTGCAGGACGATGGGGGAATCCGAGTGCTGGTTGAGCGGTTCGTGCAGGGCCTGCATCGCCTCCTCCCTGCGTCCGGCCTTGGCGAGATCGATGATGTCGTCGAGCTTCGCCAGGGTATCCTGGAGCGAGACGAGCGGCGCGTCGTGTGGCAGGCCAATTTGATTCGGCTCCAACATCTCGGCAGCGTCTCCCAGTCGCCGACAGGGATGTCCAGTTCGGGACGACGTGCGTGGATAGCAGATCCTGCCATGCCCGCCAACGGATTGGGTCGTGTTTCAACGGGCGGCGGAGCCGGCCCCTAGGCACCGGCTGACCCCCTGCATTATGATGGCCCACCGGGTCGTTGGCGCCATGCCGACGGCAGGATCCAACCGTGGGCGACCCGCGCGCGAGAGGAGCGATGGTGGAAGCGGACATTTACGACCGGCTTGGACCGATTTTCCGCACCGTGTTCGGTCGCGACGACATCCGGCTGTCGCCTGAGCTTTCGTCCCGCGATGTGGTCGGCTGGGATTCGTTCCGGCACGTCGAAATCATCCTGGAGATCGAAGCGCGGTTCGGCATCCGCTTCAAAAGCCGAGACATGGACGAGATCCGCCAGCTCGGCGACCTGGTGGCGCTGATCCGGCGCAAGCTGGCCACCGCCCCGTGACCGCCGCGTCGCGTCGAGCGCGAGGGAATTCTGTCCCCGGGCCACGCCGGAAGCGGCTTGAGACGTCATGAATCCGTTCCTCGATCCCGTGTTGCGCCGGGCACGGCACACTCCGGACCGGCTGTTCGGCGTCTTCCATGATGGCGAGGTCTGGCAGCCCGCCAGCATCGGCGACTTCATGCGGCGCGCTCAGCAATTCGCCGCGATGCTCGCTCGCCACGGCGCCCGTCGGGGCGACACCGTGCTGCTGGTCGTGCGGCACGGGCTGGATGCCCACGCCGCCTTCGTTGGCGCCATGCTGGCTGGGACGGTGCCGGGCTTCCTGCCGCACCCCAATGCCAAGCAGGACGCGGATCTCTACTGGCGGCAGCACCGGGCTGTCTTCGGCCTGTGCCAGCCGGCGGCGGTGGTGGCCTCCGACGATCTGGTCGAGATCATCCGCGCCCACACATACGGCAGCGGCGCCGCGGTTCTGCCGCTCTCTGCCGTCGAGTCGGAGGCGCCGCTCGACGGGCTCATCGTGCAACCCGGCGATGCCCCGGCCTTGCTGCAGCACAGCTCCGGAACGACGGGCCTGAAGAAGGGCGTGGTGCTGACCTACACGGCCATCGTCCGGCAGCTTGCCGCCTACCAGGGAGCTTTGGCGCTGGACCAGGTCGCCGACGCCAGGATTGCAACCTGGTTGCCGCTGTATCACGACATGGGGCTGATCTCCAGCTTTCTGCTGCCGTTGTGGAGCGGAGTTCCGATCGCCTCGCTCGATCCGTTCTCCTGGATCGCCCGGCCCGGGCTGTTCTTCGAGGCAATCGAATCGTACCACGCCACTCATGCCTGGCTCCCCAACTTTGCCTTCATGCACCTGGCGCGCGCATACCGCGACGAGCGGCAGTACGACCTGCGGTCCCTCATCGCCGTCATCAACTGTTCGGAGCCATGCAAGCCGGCGGCATTCGACGCGTTTCTGCGCCGCTTCGGGGCTTGGGGGATTGGCGCCGAGGCCTTGCTCACCTGCTACGCGATGGCCGAAACGGTGTTTGCGGTCAGCCAGTCATCGATCGGGACCGCGGTCCGCCGCCTTACGGTGGACAGCGGCTGCATCGAGCACATGGGGGCCGTCGCGCCACCGGATGCCGGCGGGCGGGCGGTGACGCTGTTGTCCAACGGGCGGCCGCTCGACGGCTGCGATGTTGCCGTGCTGCGTGACGGCGCGTTCATGCCGGAACGTCAGACCGGCGAGCTTTGCGTGGCGGCGCCGTTCCTGTTCAATGGCTACCACAACAATGTCGAAGCGACAGAGGCGGCTTTCTTCGACGGCTTCTACCGGACGGGAGATGTCGGCTTTATCGACGGCGGCGAGGTGTTCGTCGTCGGCCGCCGCAAGGACCTCATCATCGTCAATGGCAAGAACATATTCGCCCATGACGTCGAAGCGGCGGTGTCCGCCGTGCCCGGCGTCAAGCCCGGCCGGGCCGTCGCGTTCGGGGATTACGTCGACGCCGTCGGTTCGGAGCGGCTGGTCGTCGTCGCCGAACGGGCCGGCGATGTCGCCGGCGGGGACCTGATCCGCGCGATCAACGCCGCCGTGATGGACGAGGTCGGGCTGGCATGTGAGGATATTCGACTGGTCGAACAGGGATGGCTGGTCAAGACCACCAGCGGCAAGATCAGTCGTGCTGAGAACGTGATGAAGTACCGCGGGCTGGTGCTGGCGGATCGCCGGGATCGCGCCGCCTCCACCTGACCGCGCTAAGTCCACGTCGTCTCTGCCATCGCCCGGGCGATCAGCGACGCTTGATCCCGCTTGCTGAACAGTTCGAAGCCGCGCTCAGCCACGCGGCGCCGCGCATCTTCGGATCGCGCCAGCGAAACGCAGGCGCCCACCAGGTCTTCATACGCGCAACCCACAACGGCGCTTCGCAGGTCGGCAGGTATCTCGGTACCGCTTCCGACTTCGCAGACCACCGCCTTCTTGTTCGACAGTAAATACGAACAGCGCACGATCTCAAAAATACTATCCAGGTGATAATGCACATTCAAAACGATCTTTGACCGAGAAATCATCTCGTCACGCTCGGCGCCGAATTTCCCAAAAGCACGATGCACCCGTAGCCCCGCGGCCTCGATCCGGTCGAGAATTTGTTTCCTGCGATCGTTCACTGAACCGTAGAACAACACATCGACGTCGTGATTCTCAGCCTCTTTGATTCGCGTCAACTGAGGCGTATATCCGATGTCGAATTTCACAAAATTGGATTGACCGGCGGATTTTCGCAGCTCGAAATTTTTATCGCTGTATTCCCAAACGGGATACGATTGCAGGAGTTGCTCGTAGGCCTGGGTCTGCACCGCCAGGCTGCCCGGCGGCTCCAGATTCAAAATGATCGATCGCTTGGGCAAGGCTGGAAATCCCCGGCGAAACGGAATCCCGTGGGCGCCGATGACGATGTTTACGGCGCCCCCCGTCAGCGGCGCATTGAACGCCACATCGACGGTCACCCCCAAGGCGTGCAACGCGTAAGCCATTCCCTCGACGATCTCGTCGAAGGCCGCGCTGACCCCGGGGAAGTGGTCGACGCGCAGGAGCCTCACCCGCGACCATGGCGGCGGCACGTTTTGGTGCGAACTCGCTATCGGAGCGCCGGAGGTCATGGGCGGGGCGCTCAACTGCGCGGACAACGCAGCGGCAGCGTCTGCGGCGATGGCCGCCTTCTCGCAGGCTGCCTTGTGCGAGTTCAGCCGCGCATCGTCCGGCATCAGGGCGCAGGCCCGTGTGAACAGCTCCACGGCGCGGTCGTGACGGCCACGAAAACTTTCAAGGAGTCCGGCCTTCTCGTATGGCGCCACCTCCTTCGGGTCGGAAGCGATCGCCTTGTCGAACCATTCCAGTGCGGTTTCCAACTGGCCGAGCGATTCAAATATCAAACCAATATGCACCTTGGTGTAGTAGAAATTCGGATCAATTTCTAATGCCTTGAACAGATGCTTCAAGGATTCGTCGTGCATCCCAAGCATTCCATAGATTACGCCCGCGGTATGCTGCACAACGACATCAGATCCGCCCAAATGAATAGCAAGGTCCACCGATCGCAATGCCCCCGCAAAATCCTGCGCCTGAGCAAGCGCCACGCCTTCACGAATTATTTCTATAGCGGAGCGCTGTTCAGGCTCGTCATTCTGCTCGGTCATTCGCGCCACCTTTTCAAGTGCCAGTGTTTCGACGCCAGGGGTGAAAGTCAGACGGGTGGAACCGCCGCCGCGCCGGCGCTGCCGAAATCAGCGCTGCCGTTCGCAGCCCGCATCAAGTGTCAGATTCCAGCCACCGGTTTCATTATAATTGACCAACGGCACCGCCCCTTCCGCCATCGAAAGAAACGTCTCGATGTCTCCGGACACCAGGTAGGGAACCAGCTTTCTCACCTCGCTTTCGGGACGATCCCACCACTTGATGTGCAGCAGACGACCGATCACCTCCTCATCGAACCGGTACCGGATGACCCTGGCCGGATTCCCGCCGACGATCGCATAAGCGGGCACGTCTTTGGTGACAACGGAGTAGGCGGCGACAACCGCCCCGTCGCCTATCGAAACGCCGGACATGATGGAGCAGTAGTTAGCCAGCCACACATCATTTCCAATAATAACACTCCCATTACTTTGAGGGTGTCCTCCGATTCCGGAAGCCTCGGGCCAAGTATCGTTAATGGTCGTAAATGGATATGTCGTTATCCAATCCGTTCTGTGGTTCCCCCCGAGGTAAATCGCCACGCCATGTGCTATCGAGCAATATTTCCCTATACGTACCCTACAATCCGCCCCTCCCCAAATAATACTTGGAACACCATATGTGAAATCTCCTATCTCATGCCCCTGTGCAGCGATGAGGTCTTTGAGAATGTCTTTAGTATACTCTATTGTCATATCGTTCTTCCGTCACGTCACCTGGAGAGCCCGCGTCGAGGTTGTTGTTTGGGCTCCCGTCCTTGCCGCGCGGCACCACCGGCGCGCAAAAGACCCAACAGGCGCTGTCAAAGCGCCTGGATTTCCGTCACGCACAGTGCGATGGCCTCGTCTTCGGGAACCATCTGCAACACGTCCAGATGTTCCTGCAGATCGAAATAGGTTAAGCGGGAAATCCGCTCCAGGTCGTTGAACAGCGGCGCGCGATGCACGCCGCCGGCGCGCCAAACCAGGGTCTGGGGATTCCCGGAGCCGATGATTGTGCGGTAGTTCAGACCAGGCCAAAAATCGTGGATGTAGAACACCGCCTTGAAGACGTCGCCATGCCATGATCCGTCGAGATCGCCCGTTGCTCTCCTGTAACGCACGGCGTCTGTCGGGTTATCCAGAGTCGAATAAACATCGTTAGGCAGGGTATCATCGAGCAGGACCGCGGACCTGCGATGTGTGCGGAGTAATGAATTCGAGAAATCCCGACAAACCTGCGCGAACGCATGCTGGCCATCGATGAATATGACATCATAGGGCGGAAACAATGGTTCGGAATTAAAGAAGTCATCACTCGTTTTTTCCGAAAACCGCGTAAATTCGTTAGATAGCTCGCGTGTATCAAGTCTGAACTCCGGATCCACTCCAGTCCGCTCGGTCACTTCGACATCACGGAACGTCTCCCCCCACGACACCCCGATCTCCAGGTATCGCCGGCCGCCGAGTTGTCTCGCCAGCGCGTTTACGCGACGGGCAGACCAGTTCATGGGAAACCCTCCAAGGTCGTTCGCAGTCGGGCCGGAAGTAACGCGTCGCGTAATATCCGTTGGCGTCCCAGCCGCCGCAAGCGTGATTCCGGCACCGGGGTGATTGGATGACACGGCCCGCCTGAGGAACCTCGCCTTGCCCGAGCGCCCGGCCGCGGATGCGCGGCCGCCGCTACCCGACCAGCCGTCTGATCTCGGCCACCGCGGCGTCGCTCGCCCAATCGACCGCGCCTTCCAGCCGGCCGCGTTCGCGCCCCTCGCGATCGACCAGGATGGTGGTGGGAATGCCCTGCACGCCCCAGATCCGCGCCGCCTCCCCCTTCGGGTCGAGCCAGATCGGCAAGCCCTCGATGCCGTGCTGGTGGAAGTAGCTCGCCACCACCGGCGCCCCGCCCCGGTCGGAGGACACCGGCAGCACGCGAATGGAAGAATCCTTCAGCCGCTCCGCCAGCACGGCGAGCGCCGGCATTTCCGCCACGCACGGCACGCACCAGGTCGCCCACAGGTTGATGACCAGGCCCGAACCGGCGAACTCGGCAACGCCGTGCACGGCGCCCGCCCCATCCACCAGGGCTGCCGGCGGCAGCGGCACCGGCGGGTCGACCAGTTGCAGCGCCTCGATGCCGAGCAGCGGCGGCCCGGGCGGGGCGGGCGGCGTCAGCGGCGCATGGACGACCGGTTTGCCTAGGCGCCACGCGACCGCTAGGCTCCCGCCCGCCGCCGCCGCCCCGAGGATGAGCAGCGCGCGCCGTCTCATGCCCCGCAACCCCTGGGAATGCCTCTCTTGAGCGACAAGCCCGACCTCCCTGACGCCAAGGCCAACATGCAATGGGGCGGGCGGTTCGCCGCCGGACCCTCGGTGGTGATGCAGGAAATCAATGCCTCCATCGGCTTCGACCGCAAGCTGTGGCGCCAGGACATCCGGGGCTCGCTGGCACACGCCGCCATGCTGGCGAAGATGGGCATCATCACCGCCGCCGACGAGGGGGAAATCCGCGGTGGGCTGAACGAGATCGCGGCCGAGATCGAGGCCGGACAGTTTCCGTTCGATGCGGCGCTGGAAGACATCCACATGAACATCGAGGCGCGCCTTGCCGCCCGCGTCGGCGAGGCCGGCAAGCGCCTGCACACGGGTCGCAGCCGCAACGACCAGGTGGCGACGGATTTCCGCCTGTGGGTGCGCGACGCCATCGACGGCCTGGACGGCCAGGTCGCCGACCTGATGCGTGCGCTCGCCGGCCGCGCCGCCGAACACGCCGCCGACCCGATGCCCGGTTTCACCCATCTGCAAACGGCCCAACCCGTCACCTTCGGCCACCACCTGCTGGCCTATGTCGAGATGTTTTGCCGCGATCGCGGCCGGCTCGCCGACTGCCGGCGGCGGCTGAACGAATGTCCGCTCGGCGCGGCGGCGCTGGCCGGCACCAGCTTCCCGCTCGACCGCGACGCGACCGCCGCGGCCCTCGGCTTCGACCGGCCCGCGGCGAATTCGCTGGATGCCGTGTCGGACCGCGATTTTGCCATGGAATTCCTCGCCGCCGCCGCGATCTCGGCCGTCCACCTGTCGCGCCTGGCCGAGGAGATCGTCATCTGGTGCAGCGCGCCGTTCCGCTTCATCCGGCTGTCGGACGCCTACACCACGGGCAGCTCGATCATGCCGCAGAAGCGCAACCCGGACGCCGCCGAGCTGGTGCGGGCGAAAACCGGGCGGGTCAACGGCGCGCTGGTGGGCCTGCTCACGGTGATGAAGGGCCTGCCGCTGGCCTATGCGAAGGACATGCAGGAAGACAAGGAGCCGGTGTTCGATGCCGCCGAGGCCTGGGCGCTCTGTCTCGCCGCCACTGCCGGCATGGTCCGCGACATGACGCCGGACACCGCGCGGATGCCCGAATTCGCCGCCTCCGGCTTCGCCACCGCGACCGACCTCGCGGACTGGCTGGTGCGCGTCCTGAAACTGCCGTTCCGCACCGCCCACCACGTCACCGGCCGGCTGGTGGCGCGGGCGGAGGCGAAGGGTGTCGATCTGGCGGGATTGACGCTCGCCGACATGCAGGCCGACGAGCCGGGCATCACGGCGGAAGTGTTCTCGGTGCTCACGGTGGAGGCGTCGGTGAGCTCGCGCACGTCCTACGGCGGCACCGCGCCGGCGAACGTGGCGCGGCAGGCCGCGCGCTGGCTGGAGGCGCTGGCATGAGGACCGCGGTTCTGCTGGTGATGCTGGCGCTGCTGCTGGCGGGCTGCGGGCGGAAGGGCTGGCCGCAGCCGCCCGGGCCGCCCGACCAGATCACCACCCAGCGGGTCTATCCGGCGCAGTGAGCCGGATCAGGCCGGCGCGCCGTGCAGCGCCGCCACCTCCCGCACCTTGCGCGCCATCGCCGCGATCCCGTTGCCGCGGTTGGTAGACAGCGCCTCGAGCAGCCCGAGTTCCTTGAGGAACACCGGGTCGGTGGCGGCGATCTCGGCCGGGGTGCGGCCGGAATAGACCCGCAGCAGCATGGCGATGAGCCCGGACACGATCGCCGCGTCCGACACGCCGGCGTAGTACATCCGCCCGTCGCGCAGCGCCGCCTCCATCCACACCCGGCTCTGGCACCCCGCCACGCGGTGCGCGTCGTCCGCCCAGGCCTCCGGAAACGGCGGCAGCTTGTGGCCGAGGTCGATGATGTAGCGGTAGCGTTCCTCCCAGTCGTCGAGCACGGACAGATCGTCGGCGAGCGCGGCGATGGCATCCGCCGCGCTGGCATCCTCGGGCACGACGAAGGGGTCCTGGGTCATGGCGCCGATGTGCCGGTCCGGCCGGGCCGCGCCGTTCCCAGCCTGGCCTCGATCGCGTCCCACACCACGCTGGCCAGGTCGGTGCCGTCGAAGCGGTCGATTTCCTGGATCCCGGTGGGCGAGGTGACGTTGATCTCGGTCAGCCAGTCGCCGATGACGTCGATGCCGACGAAGATCAGGCCTTGCTGCCGCAGCGTCGGCCCGATGCGGGCACAGATCTCGAGGTCGCGCGCGGTCATCGCCGATTTCTCGGCCCGCCCGCCGATATGCATGTTGCTGCGCGCCTCGCCGGCCGGCGGCACGCGATTGATGGCGCCGACCGCCTCGCCGTCGATCAGGATGATGCGCTTGTCGCCCTGGCGCACCGCCGGCTCGTAGCGCTGCACCATCAGGGGCTCGCGCGAGCGGGCGAAATGCATCTCCAGCAGGGCGTTCAGGTTGGGGTCGTCGTGGCGGATCAGGAACACGCCCGAGCCGCCGTTGCCGAACAGCGGCTTCACCACGATGTCCTTGTGGGTGGCGCGGAAGCCGCGGATGGCCTCGACGTCCCAGGTCACCATGGTGGGCGGCATCAGCTCCGGAAAGTGCATCACCAGCAGCTTCTCCGGCGCGTTGCGCACGGATACCGGGTTGTTCACCACCAGGGTGCCGCTGCCGTCGTCGCGGTGGATGTGCTCCAGCATGTGGGTGGCGGTGATGTAGGCCATGTCGAAGGGCGGGTCCTGGCGCATCAGCACCACGTCCATCGTGGCGAGGTCGAGCAGCACCGGCTCGCCGAACCGGTAGTGGTCGTTGCGCACCCGCTGCACGGTGACCGGACGGGCGCGGGCGAACAGCCGCTGCTCGCGATGCGCGCCTTCCTTCAGCACGCCTTCGCGCAGGGTGAGGTATTTCACTTCATAGTGCCACAGCGCATGGCCGCGCTTCTGGGCGGCGAGCATCAGGGCAA
The DNA here is from genome assembly GCA_964459005.1 of uncultured Acetobacteraceae bacterium. Lineage (GTDB taxonomy): Bacteria > Pseudomonadota > Alphaproteobacteria > Acetobacterales > Acetobacteraceae > Rhodovastum. The sequence goes on along the minus strand of CAYWOW010000024.1, from coordinate 7,736 downwards.
AGCTGGAATCGCCGTCGATGTTGATCGTCTCGATCGGGTCCATCTGGACCGCGACGTTGAGCGCACGCGCCATCCCTGCCTCCACCGGCCGTTCAGAGCCCATCGTCTATCCGCCGGGCCGAAGAAAAACCAGGGGATCCCGGAATTTCATGGCTGGCCCCCGGTCGCGCCGACGCGGGAGTCTCTTGCTTTCCCGTCCGTTTCGTCGATATGTCAAGAGGACTCGGCGGGTCCTGTTAAGCGGACCTGGCCGCGCAGCCACCAACCCGGGGTTCCCATCATGTTCATCGAGACCGAAGGCACGCCCAATCCCGCCACGCTGAAGTTCTTGCCCGGGCGGGACGTGATGGGGGCCGCCACCGCCGATTTCGCCTCCGCCGAGGCGGCCGGACGCAGTCCGCTCGCCGTCGCCCTGTTCGCCCTGCCCGGCGTGGTGCGGGTGTTCCTCGGCGCCGATTTCATCGCCGTGACCAGGGGCCAGGACGTCCCCTGGCAGGCGCTGAAGCCACAGGTGCTCGGCGCCATCATGGAACACTTCATCGCCGGCCGTCCGGTCATCGAAGGCGAGGGCGAGGACGCCGACGAGGATGTCGATCCGGCGGACGCCGAGATCGTGGCCCAGATCAAGGAACTGCTGGACACCCGCGTGCGCCCGGCGGTGGCCGGCGACGGCGGCGACATCGTGTTCCGCGGTTACCGCGACGGCGTGGTCCGGCTGCACATGCAGGGCGCGTGCAGCGGTTGCCCGTCCTCCTCGGCGACGCTGAAGCACGGCATCGAGAACATGCTGCGCCACTACGTGCCGGAGGTGGTGGCGGTGGAGCAGGTCGCCTTCTGACCGGCTCCCCCTTGCACGGCGGCGCGCGGTGCCTATCTCCGGGGACATTGTTCGATATCGAACGATCGAAAGGACACCCCTATGCCGCTCGACGATGCCGCACTGAACCTGCTGTTCCGGGACGCGCGCACGCACAACAAATGGACCGACCAGCCCGTCACCGACGACGAGCTGCGGGCGGTCTTCGAGTTGCTGAAGATGGCCCCGACCTCGGCCAACAGCTCGCCGGCGCGGTTCCTGTTCCTGCGCACGCAGGAGGCGAAGGAGAAGCTGCGGCCGGCGCTGTCGGCGGGCAATGTCGACAAGACCATGGCCGCGCCGGTGACCGCCATCGTCGCGCACGACCCGCATTTCTATGATCACCTGCCGAAGCTTTACCCGCACGCCGACGCCAAGTCGTGGTTCAGCAGCAACTACGATCTGGCGCAGGAGACGGCGTTCCGCAACGGCACGCTGCAGGGCGCCTATCTGATCCTCGCGGCCCGGGCACTGGGGCTGGATTGCGGACCGATGTCGGGCTTCGACAAATCCCTGGTGGACACCGCCTTCCTGTCCGACCGCGGCTGGAAGAGCAATTTCCTGGTCAATATCGGTCATGGCGACCCGGCGGGGGTGCATCCGCGCTCACCGCGCTTCAGTTTCGACGAGGCCTGCCTGCTGCTCTGAGCCGGTCTGGTCCCGGACCCCGTTCCGGGACTAGGTTTCCCGCCATGCTGATCCTGGGACTGGATGCGTCGCTGGCGCGCTGTTCTGCCGCCGTGCTGGCGGACGGGGCGGTGCGGGCCGAGCGGTGCGAAGAGGGCGGTCGCGGCTACGCCACCGCCCTGCCTGCCCTGGCGCGCGCGGTGCTGCGCGAAGCCGGACTGCAAGCCGCCGCCCTGGACGGTGTGGCGGTGACGGTGGGTCCGGGCAGCTTCACCGGGATCCGTGCCGCGCTGGCGCTCGCCCACGGCATCGCGCTCGCGGTCGGGCGGCCGGTGCTGGGGGTGACGGTGGCCGAGGCGCTGGCCGAAGCGGTGCCCGAGGGCGGCGGCCGCGAACTATGGGTGGCGATCGACAGCCGCCGCGGCCGGGTGTTCCTGCATCGTGGCGATGGCGATTTCTTTTCGGTCGCGCTGGACGCGCTGCCGCGTCCGGCCGGCCCGATCGCGGTGGCCGGCGACGCGGCCGTGGCCGTCGCGGCGGGGCTGCTGGCACTCGGGGCCGACGTCGCGCTGACCGATGCCCGCATGCCGCTGGCCCGTCACGTCGCCGCGGTCGGGGCACGCCGCCTGACCGGCGTGCTGGCGCCGTTGGCGGCACAGCCGCTCTACATCGACCCACCCGAGGCACGCCTGCCCGCCGGCGGCCTGCGCCCGCCACCGCAAGCCGGATGAAACCGGCCATTACTTCCGCGTCGCAATTCGTTGTTGCCGGCGCCGGTCACGCCGAGGCGATGGCAGCGATTCACGCCGCCGCCGTGCCGGACGGCGAAGCCTGGGACGCCGCCGCCATCGCGGGGCAACTCGCGCTCGCCGGCACGTTCGGCCTGGTCGACCCCGAAGGCGCCATGGTGCTGGCCCGCGTGGCCGCCGACGAGGCGGAGATCCTGGCGCTGGCCGTGATCCCGCAGGCGCGCCGGCAGGGCCGCGGCGCGGCATTGCTGGCGGCCGCCGAGGCGCGGGCGGCGGCCGGCGGGGCGCGGACGATGTATCTGGAGGTTGCCGACCGCAACGGCGGCGCGCGCGCGCTCTACGCCCGTGCCGGCTATGTTCCGGCCGGAAGGCGCCGGGGCTATTACCGCGACGGCGGCGACGCCCTGGTGCTGCGCAAGCCGCTCTAACGCTTTGTTTGATCGCGTGATTCAGACCTCCGGCGATGCCGCCTCCGGTCATCACGCTCAGCCCCGCCGCAGCAACAGCCGGGTGAGCCCGTCCGCCCCGTCTTCCTGCGACACCACCTGGTGGCCCAGGGCGAGAGCGCTACGCGGCACGTTCACCCGCGGTTCCTCGCCGCGCAGCAGCACGAGTAGCAGCTGGCCGGCAGCCAGCCGGTCCAGCGCGAGGCGGGTGCGAACGAAAGTCATCGGACAGACCTCGTGGGTGATATCGAGGGTCTGCGTCGGTTCGGGTATGGTGGGGCTCGTCTTGGGCATGATTGGACTGTTGTTTGCGGCCAAAATATCCATTGCGAAACGGGCGGGAACGACTTTATATACCGATCTATATGGGCCAAGTCGAATGTGAAGGAAGGGAATAAGATGGCGGAGGGTGTGCAAAGCTCGGACGTGCTGGGACTGACCGCCGAGATCGTGTCCGCGCATGTCGCGAATAATCCGGTGTCGCCGGATGCGGTGTCCGCGCTGATCCAGGAGGTCTACCGCGCGCTGTCCGGCGTCGGCAAGGAGCCGGTCCAGCCGGACAAGCCGCAGCCGGCGGTTCCGGTGAAGAAGTCGGTGTTCCCCGACCACATCGTCTGCCTGGAGGACGGCAAGAAGCTGAAGATGCTGAAGCGGCATATCAAGACCGCCTACAACCTGACGCCGGAGCAGTATCGCGAGCGCTGGGGCCTGCCGCCGGACTACCCGATGGTGGCACCGGACTATGCCAAGCACCGTTCCACGCTGGCCAAAAAGATCGGTCTGGGCACCAAGCCGCGCGGTCGCCGCTAGCGCGTGATCGCCTGAGGCGGCATCGTCGGAAAGCGTGAATCATGCTCGGGGCGGCGGGCGCACCGGCGTATTTGCGGGCTCGCGCCTCCGCCTGATAGTCTGCGCGGCGGGCGTTCCCGGCAGGGGCGCCGTACCGGGCCTGCGTGGCGACCCCCGGCATTGGACAGTCCGCCCCCGATCGGCTACGCCGCCGTGATCGCCGCACCATGTCCGGGCGGTGCTTCGGCCCCGCGGCAGATGGTGTGGTGGCTGCCGATCGGGTGATCCTGCCCACGGCTACTGGGGATCGGATGGAAAGCCGTATCGAGCGTCTGTGCGTCGAACGAGGTCTCAAGATGACCGGCCAGCGCCGTGTCATCGCCCGCGTCCTGTCCGAGTCCGGCGATCATCCAGATGTCGAGGAACTGTACCGCCGGGCCGCGGCGCGCGACCCGCGCATCTCCATCGCCACGGTCTACCGCACCGTGCGCCTGTTCGAGGAACGCGGCATCCTCGAGCGGCGCGACTTCGGCGGCGGCCGCGCCCGCTACGAAGCCGCCGAGCACGGCCATCACCACCACCTTATCGACATCGACAGCGGCCGGGTGATCGAATTCTCCGACGTCGAGCACGAGCAGGTGCTCGCCGCCATCGCCGCGCGGCTGGGCTTTGAGCTGGTGTCGCATCGGCTGGAACTGTTCGGCCGGCGGCATGCTGCCGCGCCCCGCCCGGCGCCGCGCGGGGCCAGCGAGCCGTCCGCGTCGGAAGCCGATGCGCCGATCCCCGGAGCGCCGCCCGGTTGGACGACACAATGACCGTGGGGGAGTCCGGCGCCGCCGAGACCAGGCGTGATTTCGGCGAACTGCGCGGCGGCAATCTCGGCGTGCGGATCGCCACCACCCCGGCCGAGATCGATGCCGCGCAGGCCCTGCGCTACCGGGTCTTCTACGACGAACGCGGCGCGCTGCCCGACGCAACGGCGGCGGCGTCGCATCGTGACAGCGACGCCTTCGACGCGGTCGCCGACCACCTGCTGGTCGTCGACCATGCGATCGGCCCCGGCCCGGAAGGCGTGGTCGCCACCTATCGGCTGATCCGCGCCCAGGCCGCCAGCAAGCTCGGCCGCTTCTATTCCGCCGACGAGTACGACATCTCGGCGGTCGCCAGCTTTCCCGGCCAGGTGATGGAACTCGGCCGCTCCTGCGTTCACCCGGATTATCGCGGCCGTGCCGCCATGCAACTGCTGTGGCGCGGCATCGCGGCCTACGTGTTCCTGCACCGCATCGACCTGATGTTCGGCTGCGCCAGCCTGCCCGGCATCGACCCCGACGCGGTGGCGGCGGAGCTGACCTATCTGTACGCCTACCACCTCGCGCCCGCCGAGGTGCGCCCGCGGGCACTGCCGCACCGTTACGTGGACATGCGCCGGCTTGACCCGGCGACCCTCGACCCACGGCGGGTGCTGGCGCGGCTGCCGCCGCTGGTCAAAGGCTATCTGCGCCTGGGCGGTTTCGTCGGCGACGGCGCGGTGATCGACGCCCAGTTCAATACCATCGACGTCGCCGTGGTGGTGAAGACCAACCTGGTCACCCGGAAATACTACCGCCACTACGAACGCCAGTCCCGAGACACCAGCGAGTGAGCGGAGCCGGCGGGGAGCGAGGTCCGGCGCCCGCCCCCGCGCGATGGGGGGACGCGTGCCGGCTTTGGTTTGCAGGCCTGAGGGGCTGGCGTGCCGCCGGGGCCGCGCTTGTCCTCGGGGTGCTGTCGGCGGCCGCCTTGCCGCCGCTGCATGCCATTCCGGTGCTGCTGCTCGCCGTGCCGGGGCTGCTCGGCCTGATCGGCGCCAGCCCGAGCGCGCGCGAGGCGGGCTGGCGCGGTTTCTGCTTCGGCTTCGGTCACCACGTGGTCGGGTTGTACTGGATCACCGAAGCCATCCTGATCGAGGCGGCACAGTTCTGGTGGTTCGTGCCGCTGGCTGTGCCGGCGCTGGCGGCGGTGCTGGCGCTGTTCATCGCGCTGCCCTGCGCCGCCGCATGGCGGGCGCGGCCGGGCTGGCGGCGGGTGGCGGTGCTGGCCGGCGCGTGGGTGCTGGCCGACCTCGCCCGCCAGTTCATCGGCACCGGCTTTCCCTGGAACCTTTGGGGCAGCGTCTGGGCGGTGCCCGGACCGATTGGCGACGTGGCGCTGCAGCCCGCGGCCTGGGTGAGCGTGCACGGGCTCACGCTCGCCACGCTGCTGCTGGCGGCGACGCCCGCCCTGGGCCGCCGCGCCATGGCGGCGGGCGCCGGGGCGCTGCTGCTGTGGGCCGGCGCGGGCGCCGCCCGGCTGCATGTCGCCCAGCCGTCGCCGCCGCCGGGCCTGGACGTGGTGCTGGTGCAGGGCAACGTGCCGCAGGGCCACAAATGGGACCGCGCCTTCGTGCTGGAGACGTTCGAACACCATCTGGCGCTGACCCGCGCCGGCATGGCGCAGGCCGGCCGGCCGGCGGTGGTGGTCTGGCCGGAGACCGCGAGCCCGTTCCTGCTGGAGCAGGACGCCGACGCGCGGGCCGCCATCGCGGCGGCGGCCGAGACGACCGCCCTGGTCGGCAGCGTGCGCTTCGACGCGGCGGGTCGGCCGTACAACAGCCTGATGGCGCTGCCTGGCGCCGGACCGCCGGTGGCGGTCTATGACAAGTGGCATCTGGTCCCCTTCGGCGAGTACCAGCCCAGCTGGTTCCCGCTGGCGATCCAGGTCGTGCCGGGCGGGGGATTCGCCGCGGGTCCCGGACCGGCCACGCTGCACGTGCCCGGGCTGCCGCCGGTCGGCGCCCTGATCTGCTACGAGGCCATCTTTCCGGCCCAGGTGGCCGACGAGGCGGATCGGCCGGATTGGCTGGTGAACGTGACCAACGACGCCTGGTTCGGCAACTCGACCGGGCCCCGGCAGCACCTGGCGGCGGCCCGGATGCGCGCGGTGGAGGAGGGGCTGCCGCTGATGCGTGCCGCCAACACCGGCATTACCGTGGGCTTCGATGCGAATGGCCGCGAACTGGGCCGGCTGGGCATGGACACGGCCGGCGTGCTGGTGCTCGCGCTGCCCGGTCATCTGCCGCCGACGCCGTTCGCCCGACTGGGGCTGTTTGTGCCGCTGCTGCTGGGTGCTGTTGTACTGTTGGTGGGCGCCGTGCCGGTACGGCGGCGCCGAAACAAAGCAAAGCATCAATAAAGTCGCAAGCCCGTCTCATGCCACGAAGCATTATTGACGACCTTGAGTTGTGAGTGTACTATCCGATGCAACCGTGCCTGGTTTGGTACGCGCAGAGGATTGAGCGATGTCTGGCGGGTTCGATGAGGAGCGCGGCGCGGCGGCGACACGTCACAACCCGATCGACGTGCATGTCGGCCACCAGATCCGCCAGCGCCGGGCGACGCTGGGCATTTCGCAGGAACAGTTGGCGGGCGTGCTGGGATTGAGTTTCCAGCAGGTGCAGAAGTATGAGCGTGGGGTGAACCGGGTCGGGGCCTCGCGGCTGCACGACCTCGCGACTGCGCTGGATGTGCCGATCGGTTATTTCTTCGAGGACATGCCCGGAACCAAACCGACACCAGCGACCGGCATGCGCGAATCGCAGCAAACCCTCGATGAGGACATCCTGGGTCGCCGTGAGACGCTTGACCTGGTGCGCGCCTTCTCGGGCATCACCGATGCCGATGTGCGTCACCACGTGCTTGAACTGATCCGCTCACTCGGCCCCGATCCGGCGTCCTGAGCCCCGGGCCCGCTCGCGTATTTGACGGTGATGCCGGTCGAAATGCACGTCCTGGTGGCATTGACTGTTCCGAGTGCCGCCGACCGGTTGCGGCACGTTCCAATTTTAAGAATTGGCCACCTTAATTCATTCTTTTGTTGACGATCCTGGGTTGTGGCATTAACCTTCCATCAACCTCACGCCGCTGGGCGATCGAGGCCTGGAACAGGAGCGGATAGCGATGTCAGGCGAGCCCGCCGAGGAACCGTCCCGGCACGCAGGCACGGCCGAGGACATTTTCGAGCACGTCGAGAAGGAATCCCGTCCGAATCCCATCGACGTCCATGTCGGCTCGCGCATCCGTCTGCGCCGCACCCTCATGGGCATGTCCCAGGAACGCCTGGGCGAGGCGCTTGGGCTGACGTTTCAACAGGTGCAGAAATACGAGCGCGGCGTGAACCGGGTCGGCGCCTCGCGGCTCTACGACCTGTCGCGCGTGCTCGATGTGCCGATCAGCTTCTTCTACGACGACATGC